>JALOMF010000024.1 GCA_025455635.1 Saprospiraceae bacterium
CTGCGGCACGTTCGTTGAAATGGCTGGGGCGCAGGTCACGGAGCCAGTCGTGAAAGTAGAAGGCGTGCCGGGCCATTGGCCCAAGCCGCAGATGTTCTCGCCACGCACCCGCCAGTAGTAGGTGCTCAGTGCTGTCAACTGCACCGTGCTGGTGTAGTTTCCCGTAGTAAGGTTGGTGGCCGATTCGATGATATTGGTAAAAGCGGCGTCGGCGGCCACTTCGAGGCTGTATTTTGTATTGGGAGAAGCCGGCCAAGCGAAAATGGGCGTTAGTCCTATCCCCGCTGCACCATCGAGCGGGGAGCTGGGGACTGGCGCTGCGGGCGTTTGCGAAGCGACAAAAAACTGTAGGTTGCTGCTGTTGGACGCTGTGCCATCGGTGCCATTGAGCGTGAGGCTGTAGTTGCCTTCGGCCAATGCGGCGGTGTTGCCCAGGGTCAGTGTGGTGGTACTGCCGGGCGCCACGGGGTTGTTGGCGAAGGTGGCGGTCAGTCCTGCGGGCAAATTGGCGACGGAAAGCGTCACGTTTGCCGTGAAATTGGCGCTGATATTTACGCTGTAAACCACATCGGCAGGAGCGCAGAGCGACTGGGTGGCCGGGCTGCCCTCCACGAAGAAGCTACACTGCTGGGCCGACCTGCCATCGAGCGTGGTAATGCCCGTGTTGTCGGGGTCGAGCCAGTCCTTGAGGCGGTTGTTGGGAGCGCCGCCGCCCTCCCAAGAGCTGTGGAACCACCCGTAGGAATCTTGCAGGTTGTTGCCGCAGGCAGCCAGGCCGCCGTGCAACTGGCCCACCACCTGCTTCTCCCGGTTGAAGAGTGGCGAGCCGGATGAGCCGCCCTCGGTCGTGCCGATGTCCCAGTCCATGACGGTGATGTGGTTGCCGTTCGGGTTGGGCGTGGTGCTGTTGTAGTCGGCCACGAAGGTTGGCTGGAACTCAAAGCTGATGCGCTTTTCGTCGCCGCTGGGGTGGTGGATGCAGATGACGGTGTCCGTTGGGGCAAAGTCCTCGGCGCTCCAGCCTGCGAAGAAGGCATCGGCGTTTTCGTTCACGGGGTCGTCGAGTTCGAGCAAAGTGAAATCGGAGGGGCCGTAGTTGGCCCGCAGGATGGAGCCGGTGTTGAAGTTGTTGAGGGGGCCGTTGCCGTTGCCGCCGCTGGCGGGAGAATTGGGCTGGCGGCAGGTGCTGTTCTCGAAGTTCCAGTAGTTGACCAGGGTGGGTGCTACCCCAGCCGTGACGCCACAGTGGTTGGCGGTCATGAAGTAGGGTGCGCAGTCCTGGCGGGCATTGTTCACCAAAAAGCCAGTGCAGTTGAATGCGCCTTGGTACTGCATGATGGCCACCGACTGGATGATGTCCCGGTACTGGTCCACGATGGCCCAGCCGTCGGCACTGCCGCAAATCACGTCGAGGTTGCAGGAGCCGGAAGCGATTTCGGCGAAGCCCATGAAGTCGTGGTTGACGTACTTAAGCTCCAGTTGCAAGGCCGACTGTTGGAAGGCGGGGATTTGCACTTCCACCAGGAGTTCGTCGCCGGGCAGCACGGGCGTCCAGAGCTGCTCGTGCTCCTCGTTGTCGGCGGGGGTGAAGGGGCCTAGCACCGTCTGCCCATCGGGCGAGTAGAGGATGAGCGAGCCACGGGCAGGCATGAGGTACTTCGTAAAACCGAGGTTGAGCGACTTGGCACCGTGGGACACGATGCGCAGGCGCCAGAGGGCGTTGCCGTTCGAGAGCAGCTCCCATCGGCCATGCGTGGCCGGGCTGATGCTGACCTCGTGCGCTTCCGCAAACTTCGGGGGGATGCCCGGCCCACGGCGCTCTAACTCGGCGGCTATCAGTGCGTCGTTGTCGAGCTGTGGCATGACGGCGACTGGCACGTCGGCCAGCGGGGTCTTGGAGCGGGCAATTCTTGGGTCGCTTTGGGCTAGGAGCGTGAGGCTGTACAGGGCAGCAAAAAGGAGTGTAGTGAGTTTTTTCATACTAAAGATGAGGATTGCATGATTGGAGGATTGGAGGATTGAATGAGCAAAGCCGGGCAGCAGCTTCCGTCCCTCAATACTTGTACTATTTAATCCTTGCCTACCGGGCAAAGGTAATATTCGGGGGGAAAAGCGGCAGAGGAATTTAACCCCGTTTGGCCATAGCACGACCCTTGGCCCAAATGCTTTGCTCGTCATTTGTTGTTTTCCGCTATATTTAGCCCCAATTTTGCTTTAGCACACAACTGGTTCACTTAATTATTGATAAATGAAGAAAATTTTACTTTCCGTCCTTTGTTCTTTGTCCGCATTTTTGGCCTTCGCCCAACTCAACATGACCCTTAGCGACCAACTCAACTACGGGGTCTTCGTGAGCAGCCTCTGGGGTTATATTGACCCGGAAGACAGCACCGAGTACGCCGCCGTGGGCGTGTCCACTGGTTTGTCAATCGTTGACCTGTCCATTCCCAACGATGTCCAAGAAATCAAATTTATCCCCGATGTGACCTCCCAATGGCGGGAGGTGAAATCGTGGGGGCACTATATTTACGCCGTGACCGAGGGCGGCGGCGGCATGTTGGTGGTGAACATGACCAACCCCAACAACATCACCAGCACCCACTGGGCGCCCAATATCCCCGGCCTCGGCACCTTGAACAAAATCCACTCCATCACCGTGGACGAGTTCGGCTTTCTGTACCTCAACGGCTCGAACCTCAACGCTGGCGGCCCGCTTATCGTGGACGTGAGCGCCGACAACGGTAACCCCGTTTACGTCGGCAAGCTGCCCGCCATCTATTGCCACGACAGCTACGCACGTGACAATAAGCTCTACACCTCTGATATTTATGCGGGGAACTTCAAGGTGTACGACATCACCAACAAGGCCAACCCCGTGCTGCTGGCCACGCAGCAGACGCCCTTCAATTTCACCCACAACACTTGGCTGAACGATGCGGGCGACGTGATTTTCACCACCGACGAAAAGGCCAACGCCCCGGTCGGCGTGTACGACATCTCCGACTTGGACAATATCGTCGAGTTGGACCAGTTCCGCCCGGTATCCACCGTCGGCCTGGGCACCATCCCCCACAACGTGCACGTCTGGAACGACTGGGTCGTGACCGCCTACTACACCAACGGCACCATCATCATAGATGGCTCCCGGCCTGAGAACATGATTGAAGTGGGCAATTTTGACTCGTTTGTTTCACAAACTGCAGGGTTTTATGGCGTTTGGGGTGTGTACCCTTACTTCCCATCGGGCGTCGTCATCGCCTCGGATATGCAGAACGGGCTGCTCGTTTACGACGTGAATTACGTGCGGGCCTGTTGGCTGGAGGGCAAAGTGACCAATGCCATCACCGGGGCCAATGTGTCGGGCGTCAGCGTGAGCATCGCCAGCACCCAGGCCAATGCCGCCACCACCGACCTGTCTGGCAACTACAAGACCGGGCAGGCCATCCCCGGCGTTTTCAACGTGACCTTCACCGCCACTGGCTACTTCCCCAAGACCGTGCAGGCCACGCTCCAGAACGGCGTGCTCACCATCCTCGATGTGGCGTTGGAACCGACGACCATCAGCCAGTTCCCGCCGTTCAGCTACACGGGCACCACCGCTGGCTGTGCGCCCATCTCCGTCAATTTTGCTGAAAACTCCGGCATCGTCGCCTCGTGGGAATGGACGTTCACCAACGGCATACCGGCCACCAGCCCCGACCAAAACCCCATCGTGTCCTACACAAGTTCGGGCACACACCCCGTCAGCCTGCAAGTGGTGACACAAGGCGGCAACACCTACACGCTCAACAGCAACGTGGTGGTGTCGGTCGTGCCTGCGCAGGACGCTGCTTTTTCCTCCACCACGAGCGGCTACACGGCCAGCTTCGCAAACACTTCCCAGCAGTTCAGCTCGCTCGTCTGGAGCTTTGGCGACGGCGGCACCAGCACTGCGCTGAACCCCCAGCATACCTACGCACAAACGGGCAACTATACCGTCACCCTGACCGTGAGCGGCAACTGTGGCACCGACGTGGCCACGCAGCAGGTGGTCATCGGGCCGTTCACGCCCGTGGCCGACTTCGGGGCTACGCCAACGGTGGGCTGTGCGCCGCTGTCCGTGGCCTTCGCCGACCTGAGCACCAATGGGCCTACGGCATGGGCATGGTCGTTGCAAGGCGGTAGCCCCAGCTTCTCCACCCTGCAAAACCCGACCGTGAGCTACGCCAACCCCGGCAGCTACAACGTGCAGCTCACTGCCGCCAACGGCGCTGGCAACGACCAAGACTTCGAGAGCGCCTTCATTACCGTGCTGGAAAGCCCGGTGGCTGGCTTCGACCCCACGATTGACGGCCCGGAGGCTTTGTTTGTCAACACCTCCACTGGCTCGAACGTGACCTACGCTTGGAACTTCGGCGACGGCCAAACCAGCGACGAGCAAAACCCGCTGCATATTTATGCTGCCGCCGGTACTTATAATGTCAATTTGTCGGTGACTAATACTTGCGGCACCTCCACATATTCGCAGGTAATAACCATTGCGTCGTTTTTGCCTTCGGCAAATTTCAGCACGAACATAACGGCGGGCTGTGCGCCATTGACCGTAGCATATACCGACCAATCCACGGGGCAGCCCACGTCTTATTTATGGACGTTTAATGGCGGAAATCCAGCTACTTCAAACCTGACGAACCCAGTAGTTACGTATAATTCGCCCGGTACATATTCTGCTATATTAACCGTTGGAAATGCTTGGGGTATCAATGAGATTTCACAAAATGATTTAATCACGGTAAATGGCCCGCCCGCTCCGGCATTTAGTTTTAGCATAAATGGAACCATGGTTTCATTTACCAATAATTCGACCAATGCGACCGATTATGACTGGCTATTTAATGACGGCTCTGGCAATACCAGCACGGCCATTAATCCAAGCTATGATTTCCCCGGCCCCGGCATTTATAATGTGACATTAAATGCTACCAATGCCTGCGGAACGACAGCATATAGCGCCGAAGTGACCATATCCGCCGTGGCACCCACTGCCGCATTCAGCACGGGTGCTGCGCAAGGCTGCTCGCCGCTGCAAGTGCAGTTCACCGACCTATCGGCAAATGCCCCCACAGCGTGGTCGTGGTCGTTCCCCGGCGGCACGCCAGCTACCAGCACGCAGCAGAACCCCCTCGTGACCTACGCCACGCCCGGTGTTTATGGGGCGACCCTCATCGCCAGCAATTCAGCGGGCATGAGCGAGGCCGCACAGGCTGGCATCCTCACGGTTTTGGGTGCTCCGCAATCGAGCTTCACGGCAGCAGTGACCGACCTCACCGTTAGTTTCACCAATGCCTCGACAGGCACGGGCACGCTCACCTACGCTTGGACTTTTGGTGACAGCGGCACTAGCACGGAGGCCAATCCCGTGCATACCTTCGCCGAGAACGGGACTTACACGGTCTTGCTGGTCGTCACGGATAATTGCGGCTCCGTGGCCCTTGCGCAGGATGTCGTGATTGACGTGCCAGCGCCCACGGTGGATTTCGACGCTTCGACGCCCGGTTTCTGCGCCCCCGCCACGGTCAATTTCACCGATATGTCCACAGGCTTGATTTCGGCGTACGCCTGGTCGTTCCCCGGTGGCGACCCTGCCATTTCCTCGGAAGAAAACCCGACCGTGACCTACGCCGCTCCCGGCGTGTACAGCATGGAACTGGCCGTGACTGGCCCCGGCGGCACCACCACGATGGCCTTGCCCGATTTCCTGACGGTGGTGGACGTGCCACAGGCCGACTTCGATTTTGCGGTCAATGAAATGGAGGCCAGCTTTAATAGCACTACACAAAACGCCACCAGCCTAACTTGGGACTTTGGCGACGGCGACGGCACCAGCACTGCTGCGGACCCCACTTACAGCTACGCCGAACCCGGCAGCTACGAGGTCACGCTCACGGCCACCAATAGCTGCGGAACTGTGGAAACCACCCAGACCGTCACCATCATGCCAAGCGCCATTGGTGAAACGAATGGCTTGGCCGCCCTGCTTTCCGCTTCGCCCAACCCATTCAGCGAGCGGGTTTTGGTCAGCTATCAATTGGAAAAACAGTTTGAAAAAGCCAGCATATTGGCCACCAATGCACTGGGTGCGACCGTGGCCGAACTGCCAGTTCAGGGCCAGCTTGGCACCATCGAGCTTGGCGAGGAATTGAACGGTAGCGGTGTGTTCTTCCTGCGATTGGTGGTGGATGGCCAGGTGGCGGGTGTGCTGCGGGTGGTGAGGATTTGAGCGGATTTAAAGAAAGTTTTTATTCGATAAACAATGGTGGCATCGTCTTATCCAAAGGCGGTGCCACCATTGTTTTTACCTCAATCCAACCCCAACCGAATCCCCTTCTCCACCGCCGGAATCCCCCGCAGCATCCACTGCGGCATGGGCTTGTCCATCAGGTAATGGTCGAAGAACTGGTTTTGCAGCTTCACGGGCCAGTGCGGCTCCTCGTTATAGTTCAGCATCCAGGCGGGCTTGCCGAGGCGGCGCAGCGCCGTGAAGTACTCGATGCCCTGGTACCAAGGCACGTGTCCATCGGCATCGTTGTGCATGATGAGCACGGGCGTCTGCACCTTGTCCATGCTGAACAGCGGCGAGTTCTCGATGTAGCGCATCGGGTACTCCCAGATTGTGCCCCCGATGCGGCTCTGCGTGTGCTCGTACTGGAACTGGCGGCTCAGGCCCGTCTGCCAGCGGATGCCACCGTAGGCCGAGAACATGTTCACCACGGGCGCACCGCTCTCGGCGCACTTGAAAATATTGGTCTTCGTAATCAGGTAGGCCACTTGGTAGCCGCCCCAGCTATGCCCCTGCACCCCGATGCGGGCACGGTCCACGAAGCCCTTGTCCACGAGCGAAGTGACGCCGCTCACCACCGAATTGTAGCAGCTCTCCCCTGGGTAGCCTGTGCGGTACGGTATGTCGGGACTGAAAATGACGTAGCCCCGGCTGGCGTAGTACGAGTAGTTGATGCTGCTCCGCAATGGGTAGGGCGCCCGGTGCGTGTGCAGTTCGTCGCTGCTGCGCTCGTAGAAGTTCACCAGCATCGGGTACTGCCGCTTCGGGTCGAAGTTGGCGGGCTTCACCAGCAGGCCCTGCAAGCGCTGGCCATCCAGCGACGTCCATTCGTACAGCTCGATGCTGCCCCACTGATAATCAGCCTGTTGCGGGTTCGCATTGCTCACCCGTTTTGGTTTTTGCAGGGTAAAATCGGTGTACAGCAAATCGGGGAAGGTCTGGAAATTTTCCTTTGTGAACAGCAGCCGCTCGGCGTCCCTTGCCTTCTGCGGCGAACTGGAGTAGGCATGGCCGTCCCATACGAGCGTGATGGGCTGTCCCGCTCCCAGCATCAGCAGGGCGTAGCCTTCGGCCTTGGTTTTTTCATCAAAAACATGGAGCAACAGGCGCTGCCCCGGCTGCACGTAGCGCTCCTCCGGGTCGAGGCGGATGAAGCGGTACTGGCTGCGGCTGGCCCGGCCATTGGTCAGGTTCACGGGCGGTTGCTGGCCAGCTGGGTCGAGTTGCCAGATGTCATAGCGGTCGTACACGAGCAGGCTGGTCATGGCCCCGGTCGAGTCGCCGACCCAGGTGCCGAAGCCGTAGCTGCTGGGGTAGTCCGGCACGTCGTTCAGCTCATCGGCGAAGGACACGCTGCGGTTGTCCGTCAGGCGGCGCAATGCATTGGTTTTCAACGAATAAGCAAACCAAGCCGTGTCAATTTCATTGTACCAAAAAGCATAGCTGCCATCGGGTGAGAGGCGTGGGCTGCCCCGAAGGCCCTTCGTGATTTCACGGCGCTGGCCCGTGGCCTCGTCCACGGCCCATACGTCGGCACGGCCCTCGCCCTCCCACGACAGGAGCTGGAGGTATGGCTGGTCGTTCAGGCCGAGTGCCACGCTGGCTGTGCGGTCGGGGGCATAGCTCATCTGCGGTAGGTCGGGGCTGGCCAGTGGCACGAACTTGTTTTGCGAAGCGAACCAAACCACGTCATACGTGCGCTTGCGCTCCTGCTCCACGAGGGTCTTTTGGTTGGTGTGCAGGCGCCCGTCGGTGCTGGCCCAGACCTCCACGTTCACGATTTCGTCGTCGAGCAGGTTGGTGTCTTGCAGGATGGGCGGCGGGGCGATGCCGAAGTAGAGCTTTGAGCCGTCCTTGCTGAACGTGGGCGTGCCGTGCTCGCTCACCCGCCAGGTTTTGGGCAGGAATTGCGAAGCGGAATCAGCGATGATTTTGGCCCGCTCCAGTCCCTCTTCCCAGTAGCAGAGGCCGAAGGGCGGCACCTGTGCCTTGGTGGTGTCGAGGTTGGCGAAGAAAGCCAGTTGCGTTCCTTTCTCGTTGAATGTCAGGGACTTATAATCGCCTTTTTGTTGGAGCAGGGGCCGCATTTGCCGCAAGGCGCAATTAAAAATATAGACGCCTTCGAGCAGCGACGAGTCGGGCGTGCCGCTCGTGTTGATGAGGATGCGCCCTCCGGCCTTGGCCAGTTTGTAGTCCCGCACGAATTGGATGGTGTCGGTTTTTTGCGAAGCGAGCTGTAGCAGCACGAGGCGGGAGCCGTTGTCCTTGCCCTCTTTTTTCTCCTTTTTCTTTTTCTCGCCCTTCTTTTTTTCTGTTGTTTCCTTCGGTAAAACGGGTTCCGTGGCCTTGGCCAGCGAGTCGGGCTTGGCGGCGGTGGTATCTGCTTTTTCCTCCTCCTTGGGCTTGAACGGCTCCAGTTGGTAGGCCAGCCAGCCGTCCCAGTCTTCGGGCATGGCGAAGGACTTGACGTTGGGCACTTTCGTGAGCGCCCCGGAGCCGAGGTGCAGAATGCCGAGCGAGTCTTTGGCGAGGTCTTCCTTCTTCACCTTGCGGCGGCGCTGGGCCTTGAGCGTGTCCTCGTGCGGCCTGATTTTGAACGCAAGGAACTGGTTATCAGCCGAAAACGCAGCGCCCTCGCCCCGCTCGAAGCTGCGGCTGCTGCCCTTGCCGGAGTTCCAGACGACGAGCTTGCCGTCGCCCTCCTCGGCCTTCAGGGCGTATGCCACCCAGTAGCCGTCGTTGGAGATGCGGGGCGATTGGATTTGGTTCCAGCCCACGAGGTCGGCGGGTTCGAGCTGTTTTTTTGTGGTGGTTGGGGCAGGGGCTTGGGCATTGATTTTTGCCAGAAAAAAGATAATTAAAACGGGTAGGAGTTTGAGCCTCATGATTCAAGTGATTGGATGAGGCGTGAAGATAGAAATTGGGGCGAAGGGAAGGGTTTTTAGATGGGAAAATCGTTGGCAGCTATGATTTTGGTGATTTTTTCTACAGGCCCAGCAACCTGCGAAACGCCGCTTTGCCGAGTAGGTTTACTTTCGGGAAATCTATCGTTTTCAGGACATTGAAATGCTTGTCGTCGCTCACCAAAAAAGCGGCGTCTGCGGCAATGGCGCAGTCTGTAAATTTATCGTCGTCTGGGTCGGCTGCTATCAAATTCCAATAAAAATATTTTCGGATAAAATGGACGTTTGGGAGACTGGCTATCAATTCGATGGCAGCCTTGGCGATGTCATGGCCATTTTTCGCTGCAATTATTTCCTCGTATTCGAGAAGAATGTCCTGTGTTACGAAAACTTCATAAGCACCGTTCAGCAAGGCGAGGAATAGGTCATGGTCGTTAGACTTTTCGGGGAGCATAACCAGCAAAACATTCGTGTCAATTACGACTTTCATGGCTTATTGGCGGGCTGGTTTATGGTACGAAGTGCGGTTGTGTTCCATGTACCATTTGTCCAAAGTTGCTTGCGTCCAGTTTTCTTCTTCCCATTTTCCGTTTATCATGTTTTGCAAACGGCGATACCGAAACTGCACGAGCAATGTGCGCAATTGTTCCATATCTTTTGCTGAAAGTGGCTCTGCCAGCAGTTCGAGCAGCGTTCTTTGTGCATCATTTAATGTCGAAACCATATTTAGTCTTTTGATTTCAAAAGTATGGTTTTTGCGTTGGATTGCAAATTCAGGCATCAAATCCTTTTGGTTTCTGGGCAATCTGATATTGTAGCCCTGTCACTTTTCCCCCAATCCAAGTTATTCCCCTAAATTTACCATCCATGAAAAATGCGCTTTTCCTGATACTGATGCTGCCGCTTTTTGTGCAAGCCCAAGAAAAGAACCTCGTCCGCAACCCCGGCTTCGAGCAGCTGCTGCCCGGTGCCCTAGCACAACCCTGCTCCTACATCCAAAACGGCCCGACCTTCGACAAATCGGTGGCCAACTGGACGACCCACCGCCTGATGACCCCCGACCTAATTGACTGGCAATCAGATGCTTACGGCGAGTGCTTCTTCCCCAAGCCCCACGGCGGCGACCGGGCCGTGGGCATCATCACCTACCATCCCCGCAACGACACGGGCCGCTTCACCGACTTCCACGAGACCGTGCAGGGCCAGCTCAAAGTGCCGCTGGTTTATGGCAAAAAATACCATTTTGAGATGTACGTCAGCCAATCCGATGCCACGGCGCTGCACCATTTGCGGAGCCTCTACGGCGAGAAACGGGACATCCGGCCCACGTCGGCAGGCAACTTGGGCGTGGTGTTCCTCTACAGCGGCAACGACTACCCGGACGCCGACGCCAAGCCGCAGTTTTTGGTGAAAGAACCCATCGTGACCAAGGAGGGCGAGTGGAAGCTCGTCAGCGGCACCTTCACCGCCGACCGGGAGTACATGGCCTTCGTCATCGGCAATTTTTTCAAGGACGACGACACCCCGACCACCCTGCCCAACAACGCCCAAATTGACAGCTTCAACCTCCGGCAAAACAACATGGTGGACAAGGTGAAACGGGTTGCCTACTACCTCATTGACGATGTGCGCATCTACCCTGCCGACGCGCCACCACCACCGCCCGATATTTCAGCCGCCTTGAAGACCAAGAAGACCTACACCTTCCGCAATGTGAACTTCGAGACGGGCAAAT
Source organism: Saprospiraceae bacterium (assembly GCA_025455635.1). Lineage (GTDB taxonomy): Bacteria > Bacteroidota > Bacteroidia > Chitinophagales > Saprospiraceae > UBA6168. Next base: position 10,958 of record JALOMF010000024.1, read on the forward strand.
GGGCGCTGCTGCCGCCCGCCCTGCCAGAGCTGGACGGCCTCGCCGTTTTTCTGAAAGAAAACCCCAAAGTCAAGGTCGAAATCGGCGGCCACACCGACGACGTGGGCAACGACACCGACAACCAACTGCTCTCGCAAAACCGGGCCGAAACCGTTGCCAACTACTTGATAAACAAAGGAATAGCCGCCGCCCGCATCAGTTTCAAGGGCTACGGGGAGGCACAGCCCATCGCCCCGAACAGCTCGGCAACCGGCCGGCTGGAAAACCGCCGGGTGGAGTGCCGGGTGCTGGAATGAGGGCACTTGAACAGCCTTCCAAGTCTTCGACAATTGGAAGGTTTAGCAAAAATCCCAAATCCATTCCCGCTTTGGTTTGTTGTCGCTTCGCAATGGGCGTGTAAGCCCTTGCCAAAAAATCTGCAACCATGCCAACCATCCTCATCGCCGGGGGCACCGGCCTCGTCGGGAGCCATCTCAGCCAAATGCTCCAAACCGCCGGGCACACCGTGCTGCACCTCAGCCGCAAGGCCGACCACAAAGCCAAATACCCCGCCTTCGCTTGGGACTTGGCGAAAAAGACCATTGACCAAGCCGCCGTGGACCGGGCGGACTACATCATCAACCTCGCCGGGGCAGGCATCGCCGATGAGCGCTGGACCGACGAGCGCAAGCGCCTCATCATCAGCAGCCGGGTGGACAGCACGCTGCTGCTCAAGGCCGCCATCGAGCGCCGCCCAACGCCGCTGCGGGCCTTCATTTCCGCCTCGGCCATTGGCTACTACGGCAGCCGGGGCGACCAATTGCTCACCGAGACCGACCCAGCGGGCGAGGGCAGCTTCCTTGCCGAATCGGTGACGGCATGGGAGCAGGCCGTGGCCGAAATCGCTGCGACGGGCCTGCGCACCCCCGTCATCCGCATCGGGGTGGTGCTGTCCACACGGGGCGGGGCGCTGGAGAAAATGCTCATCCCGTTCCGGTTTTTCAACGCCACCTACTTCGGCAACGGGCGGCAGTGGATGTCGTGGGTGCATATTGACGATATTTGCCGGATGTTCATCGAAGCCATTGACAATGAACAGTTTAACGGAACTTACAACGGCGTGGCACCGCAGCCTTTCCGCAACCGTGACCTAGTTTTTGAGCTGAAAAAAGCCATTGACAAGCCTGCCCTGCTGCTGCCTGCGCCAGAGTTCGTGCTGCGGGTAGCGATGGGCGAAATGGCCGACGTGGTATTTGACAGCACCCGTGTTTCCTCCAAAAAAATTGAAGCCGCAGGCTTCCAGTTCCAATTTCCTGATTTGCAGGCCGCCCTCCGGGACTTGTTACGAAGAAAAATCTGACATTTGCGGGAAATCGGTGGACGGTTGACGGTCAACGGTTGACGGAACCACCGTCCACCGTTAGCCGTCCACCGTTGACCGTACACCGTCCACCGTCCACCGTCATCATGTTCCGATTCGAGCATCCCACCTACCTCTACGCACTTGCGCTGCTGCCGCTGTTGGCAGTGGTCTTTTTCCTTTTTTGGCGCTGGCGCAAACAGGCGATTGGCCGCTTTGCCGAAAGCCACCTAGCACCGCTGCTAATGCCGGATGCCAGCCGCTGGAAGCATAAAATCAAGTTCGGGCTGCTGCTGCTGGCCTTGGCCTTCCTCATCGTGGGGGCTGCCAACCCGCAGTGGGGCAGCAAGCGGGAGAAGGTGAAGCGCAAGAGCGTGGACGTGCTCATCGCACTCGACATCTCGAACAGCATGTACGCCGAGGACGTGCCGCCCAGCCGATTGGAGCGGGCCAAGAAATTTGCCGAAAACCTCGTGGAAAAACTCAAGGGCGAGCGCATCGGCCTTGTGTACTTCGCTGGCAGCGCCTACCTCCAGATGCCCGTCACGACGGACTATGCCGCCGCCGAAATCTTCCTGCGCAGTGCCAGCCCCGAACTGGCGGCCTCGCAGGGCACGGCCATTGGTGAGGCAATCAGCGTTGCCCGAAGGGCGTTTCAAACAAGCGAAAACAAGGCGCACAAGGCGCTCATCATCATCACCGATGGCGAAGACCACGACGGGGAGGCCGTTGCGGAAGCGGAAAAGGCGAAGGAAGAGGGCATCATCCAGTTCACGGTGGGCGTAGGCACAGCGGAGGGCGGTTTTATCCCGATGAAAACTGGCGGGCGAGAGGACTACAAGCGGGACGAGGGCGGCCAGCCCGTGCGCTCCCGGCTGAACGAGCCGATGCTCGCCGACCTGGCCAGCAGGGGCGGTGGCACCTACTTCCATATCAGCGACGGCGATGTTGCCGTGGCCGAGGCGCTGCAAGGCCGCATTGACCAAATGGAAAAACAGGAGCTGGAAGTGCGGGCGTTCTCGTCCTTCAACAGCTATTTTCAGTATTTCGTGTTCGTGGGACTGGCGCTGCTGGTGGCCGATTGGCTGGTGTCGTGGCGTCGGGGGAGGCTGGAAGGGAAGCAGTTGGGCTAACGCATTGCGAAGCAATATAACGAAGAGCGCTGGCTTGGGCATAAACCTAGCCAGCGCTCTTTTTTTTACACACTAGGCTACCACCTCCCGATGCTCCACCTCGGCGTCGGATTGCAGCAGGAATTTTTCCTCGCCAGCAAAGAGCCGTGGCTTCTGGAAATCCTCACCAGCGAAGCGCTTCACGGCGTCAAAATCTTTCCAGTAGGAAATGAAGGTATGGTGCGTCACGTCGCCCTCCGTTTTGTGGAAAAACGTGACGCCGAGGTTGCCGGGCGTGGCCGTGCAGTTGGCCACGCAGTTGGACTTGGCCAAGTTCACGTACTCGTCGGTCATGCCAGCCGGCGTGTCACCATGCCAGATGCGGGCAATGGCTGGCTTCGCAACTGGCTGAATATCAACGACTTTGACGGCACCTACTGGCATGAAGCCCATGAGGTCGGGGGTGGGGTTGGGTTGTTTCGGGAAGTTGAACCGCTCAAAAAACGGGATTTTCGTTTTGATGAACACCACGCCCGTGAGCATCAGCACGGCAGCGATGTAGGACTGGCCAGTAATCAACTCGTCGTTGAGCACAGCACCTAGGAACAGCGCCACCACGGGGTTGATGTAGTTGGCAGTGGCCACCTTGTCGGGCGTGGATTTTACCAATAAATAATTGAAGGCGGAAAACGAGACGATGGAGCCAAAAATGACGAGGTAAATCCATGACCAACCTCCACGCTCCGTCACGTTGGCCCATTGAAAATGGGAAGCTTCGCCCGTCAAAACACTTACGAGCAGCAGTAGCCCGCCTCCTGCCAGCATTTGCACGGCAGCACTTTCGAGCTTGTTGGAAGGCATGTCGGTCTTGGAGAGGCGCACCGATGCGATGCCCCACGACAGGATGCTGATGAGGATGATGCCGAGGCCGAGCATCGTTTTTTCACCACCGATGAACTGGTCTTGCCCTACGAGAAAGACCATGCCCGCCATGCCCAGCAGCGTGCCCAAAACACCCGCCAAGTTTGGCTTTTTGCCATACAGCTGCCACATGAGCAGCAGGATGAAAAGTGGCTGTATGGCTGCCATGAGCGCCACCATGCCTGAGCTGATGTACTGCTCGGCCCATACCATGCCCCCAGTTCCGATGGCTAGGAACATGATGCCGAGGGTGGCGGCGTTCTTCAATTGGATGGCGGTCGTTTTGTTGCCGCCAAATAGTTTACTGAGTAAAAGCAACACGATGCCCGCCATGGTGAAACGGCTGCCGGACATGAGCAGTGGTGGGATGTCTTGGATGGCGTACCAATTGGCCAGGTAGGTGGAGCCCCAAACGAAATAAATGAGGCCAAAGCAGATGGGGACGAGCCATGTGTCTTTCATTAGTTGCTTCATGATGCGGTAGGTGGTGGTCAGATTTGGTAGGAGGGAGTTTGCCCTTGATACAAAAAAAGTGCCTCGGCAAAAGTTCCGAGGCACTCGCTTTAAACGCTATGATGATTCTCTTTGTTCGTAGAAAAAAGTGATGTGTGCTTACGCAGCCTGCGCACTGGAGGCGTCCTCGTACATTTTCTGGAGCTTGCGGCGTGCGAAGAAGATGCGGCTCTTGATGGTGCCTAGCGGGGCATCCAGTTTCTCGGCGATTTCGTCGTACTTGTAGCCCATCATCATTTCGCCATCGTTTTCGATGCCGGGGCCGCCGGAGTTGAGGTAGTAGTTGTTGGGGGTTTGGTCAAGGATGACGCCCCTGCGTACCTTCTTCCGGTAGTTGTTGATGAAGATATTGCGCATGATGGTCACCGCCCAAGCCTTGAAATTGGTATCGGGCGTGTACTTGTCGGCGTTGGAGATGATCCGGTACGATGTATCCTGGTAAAGGTCGTTTGCATCGGCCTCGCTACCAGTCAGTTTTAAGGAAAAGGCCCTAAGGGAAGGGCTGATTTTTTCCAATTGGTTATAAATGCTTGATTCCATGACGGGTAATTTTCAGTGAACAGGTGATTTTGTAATTATTTTTTACAAATGTAGTGCAGGGGCTGGTTTTTTGCAAACGTTTTTTTCTATTTAGACGAAATCTTGACGTTTTTAATAGAATTTTAACAAAGATTGGACTTGACTAAACTTTTAGAATGTCAATGATGTTTACAAAAGCGGCCAAAATTCAAATCTTGGTCTGATTTTTTGTTAATTTTATCTACAAAACGCAGGATTTCATAGAACTTCGTACCAACAAGCAGGATTGCCCTATGATGGATTATGTAAAGAACGACAACGGATTCCGTTTTGCTGACAACTTGCGCTCGCTTCGTAAGCGCATGAAATGGAGCCAAGAAGAGCTTGCAGACAAGGTCGGCCTCAACCGGGGCAATATCGCTTCCTATGAAAATGGCACGGCAGAACCCAAAATCTGCAACCTTGTCAAGATTGCCCACCTTTTCAACCTTCCGGTATATACGTTGACGCACAGCAACTTGAAGGAAGATGCCGTGATGGAACAGGAATTGGCGCAGCCAAAGAACGGGTTTGCGCAGCCTGGCCCCGACCTTCTGGGGCATTTCCTAAGAGAAGCCGATTATTTCCAGCAGGCCATCAAGGGGCTGCACTGCCTTTTCAGGTTAAAAACAAAAAACGCCGCTGAACTCCCCGAAGAGGCTGTTTTTCTGAAGGAACAGTTCGAGCAGCTCTATGGCCTCACCGAGCAGCTGATGTCGTCGCACGTCGAGCTTTTGGGCATCGTCAGGGAAAAATGCCCCACGCACGGCCAAGCAGCCGAGTGATTGTTTTGAAAAAGACAGGATTTGGGCTAGCGGGTGGCTGCATAACCAACTGGTTTTCAGATAATTCGGCATAGTTGAAACTAAATGCGGCTTCCCATCGGATTTTCCTCACTAACATTGCGGTAAACTTCGCCAGCGTCATGGAACCCAACACTGCCTCCGGCTACCAGACCCAGCTGCTTGAACGTGGCCAAATCGAAGATGCGGTTTGGAACGAGTTCATCGCCCGCTCGCCACAGGCTGCGCCTTATGGCTGCACTTGGTATTTGGACGTGGTGTGGCCGGGCTGGGGCGCCATCGTGGTCACTGAAAAAGGGACGATGCTTGCAGCCATGCCCATCAAGGTGTCCAAGAAATACGGGATACAGTATGTGTTCAACCCGCCGTTTTGCCAGTACGTGGGCATTTTTTTTGGGGAAATTGCGAAGAAGAACGCCACGTTGAGTTATTCGCTAAAAAAACGGTTAGTGAAGGCCATCGTAGAGGCCATCCCCAAGGAGATAAAAGTGTTCAATATTAAATTTGCGCCAGAATTCGACTACCCTTTGCCTTTCCATTGGGCAGGCTACGAATTACAGACCCGCTATTCGTACTGGCTTGACAATCAAATAGATAAGTCTGTTATTTTGTCCAATTTTGCGCAAAGCACCCGAAATTACATCAACAAGGCAATAAAAAACGGCCTTGCTGCGCAATGGACGGAAAACATTGAGCCAATCGTAGGGTTGGCCACTCAACGGAAAACCTACCTGTTTAACGAAACATTGTTGAAAAACCTCTGGGAAACTAAAAAATGCAGGGCGCTGGAGGTCCGCTCAATTGATGGGACACTGCACGCTGGATTGATATACTTGGAATTCCAGCATAAAATAATTGTTCTTTTCAGTGCTTTCGATGCAAAGCTGGGACAGTTTGGCGGCATGAGCTTGGCAATATGGAAGGCTATCGAAGCAGCAGGGCCAGCGGTGAATTTCATTGACTTTGAAGGCTCCATGCTGGAACCCATTGAGGGCTTCTTTCGGAACTTCGGTTCCCATCCTGTACCCTATTTGCAAATCAAGAAAAATACCTTCCCCAAGCCCCTGCGTTGGGTTTTCGAATGAGTCTCTGCCCAAGCAGAAAGAAAGTTTCATTGGTAAGCCAGCAACTCCAATCCAGAATGGCCTCTTTTCACCACGGGACATATTTCACAAAAAAAGGGCGGCAAGGTCAATTGACCTGCCGCCCTTTTTTTGTTGCAAACTGAGAAGCGCTACCTGGCAAACTGAACTGCCCGCTTCTCCCGTATCACGGTCACTTTGATTTGACCAGGGTACTGCATTTCCCCTTGTATTTTCTGCGAAATCATGAATGCGAGGTCGTCGGCATACTGGTCGGTGACCTTCTCGGCCTCCACGATGACCCGCAGCTCACGGCCAGCCTGCATGGCAAATGCCTTGGAAACACCCTCGTGCGCCATCGCAATCTCTTCGAGGTCGCCGATGCGCTTGAGGTAGCTTTCGAGGATTTCACGGCGGGCACCTGGGCGGGCGCCTGAAATGGCGTCGCAAGCCTGCACGAGCGGGGAGATAATATTGGTCATCTCGATTTCATCGTGGTGGGCACCCACGGCGTTGCAGATAAGCTCGTTCTCGCCGTATTTTTCGCAAATCTGCATGCCCACGATGGCGTGCGAAAGCTCGGTTTCTTCCTCTGCCACCTTGCCGATGTCGTGGAGCAGGCCAGCCCGCTTGGCCAATTTTGCCTGCTTCGGATTGAGGCCCAACTCGGCAGCCATGATGCCGCAGAGGTTGGCGGTCTCGATGGAGTGCTTGAGCAGGTTCTGGCCGTAGCTGGAGCGGAAGCGCATCCGGCCCACCATTTTTATCAAATAAGCATTGAGGCCGTGGATGCCAAGCTCGATGACCGTGCGCTCGCCGATTTCGACAATCTGCTCATCGAGCTGCTTACGGGTCTTGGCCACCACCTCTTCGATACGGGCAGGGTGGATGCGCCCATCGGTCACGAGTTTTTTCAGTGCCAAACGGGCGACCTCCCGGCGTATCGGGTCGAAACTGCTGATGACGATGGCCTCCGGCGTGTCGTCCACCACGATTTCGGCACCGGTTGCGGCTTCGAGCGCCCGGATGTTGCGGCCTTCCCGCCCGATGATTTGGCCCTTCATGTCGTCGGAGTCGAGCGGGAACACGCTGACGGTGTTCTCGATGGTGTACTCCGAAGCCATGCGCTGGATGGTGGCGATGATGATTTTCTTGGATTCCTTGTTGGCGTCCAGCTTGGCCTGCGTGATGGTGTCTTTCACGAGGGCCATTGCCTCGGTCTCGGCCTTGCCCTTGATGGCCTTGATGAGTTCGTCCTTGGCCTCAGTCTGCGTGAGCCTTGAGATACCTTCGAGCGCCTTGATGCGCTCCTCGTTGGCGGCTTCTAGTTCTTCTTTGCGCTTCGCAACGACCTTGAGCTGCTTGTCGAGGTTCTCCCGCACGGTGGCCAGTTCGGCATTCTTGATGTCGAAGTCAATGCCCCGTGCTTCCAGTTCCTTCACCTTGTCCTTGAGCTTTTCTTCCTTGGATTGGAGGTCTTTTTCGAGTCCCTTGATTTCCAGTTCCCGCTCCTTGACGGACACCATTTTTTCGGCCTTTTCTTTTTCAAAATCGGCCCGCATGGAGTTGAAGCGGTCTTTAGCTTCCTGTACCTTGCGTTGCTTGATGGTTTCGTTCTTTGATTCAGCTTCTTCTACGATGCGCTTGGCAGTGTCTTGTGCCTTCTTGATTTCTTGTTCAGCCTTTGACTTAGCTTCTTCTACTAGCGCTGTGTTCTTGCTTTTCAGGACACCGGATACTAGAAAGTACCCCACGATAGCCCCGACGACCAGTCCGATGACCAGCCCGATTCCTATTTCCATGATGTCGAAAGGTTAAAATGGTTAACAGGCAATGCGGTTTTCGGATACAAAGCGTGTGCTTTGGCTTGTAGCCGTTTTGCCCAAAATAAAAAAATGCCGCAGCGGGTAAGCTCAGGACATCGCTTCGTCGAGAAGCGACTCAATGCGGGAAAGTCGTTCGGAAACGTCCGGTGGAGAGGAAGCAGTCGGTTGTTGGCTTGTGGCTTTGTGCAAATCTACCGCGTAGCCGAGGAGCGCCATGGCGAGGCAGTCCTGCTTTTCACGGTTGGGGTAGGTCAACTGGAACTTGTTCACTTTTTCGTTGACCTCCTTCACTATCTGGCGAACCATAGGTTCGTCGCTCGCCTTTATCTTCAAAGGATACGGCCTACCTGCAATCGTCACGGTCAGTTGTTTGCTGTCCTGTTCTTCCATATCCTAAGCGTTTTGAAGCCACGCAATACATTTATCTATCTCTTGGATGTATTGGTCAATCTGCTTTCTCAATTTTTGGGTGTTTTCCGAATCATCTCCCCGCTGCCCGGCCAGTGCCAGCTGCGAGTTCGTCAGTCTTTCAGTCAATTCGCCGATGCGCTCATGCTGCGCTTCCAGTTCGGCCTTGAGCTGGATATTTTCTTTCAAAAGTGAGGCGTTTTGCTGGCGCAATGCGTTCATCGCTTCCAGCAGCAGCTTCACTTTTTGTTCTAAGCTATCGAGTTGTTGGGTCATGTTCTTTTAACGCCTGATTTGTGCCCCAAGTTTCCCCTCCATTGCCTCCATCATCTCCGTCATCACACTATCCACTTCCTTGTCCTGAAGCGTACGAGTCGTGTCCTCGAAGGTAAAACTGATTGCGTAGGACTTTTTGCCTTCGCCCAGCTTGCTTTCATCTTCAAAAACATCGAACAAATTGATGTCTTTCAGCAGCTTTTTACCAGCTTTTCTAGCAACGGCGGCAAGGTCGCTAAATTTCACGGATTTTCCAATCACTACTGCCAAGTCCCTGCGCACGGTCGGGAATTTATTTAGCTCCGCAAAACTAATGCTCTGCTTTTTGGCCGCCTGCAGCAGGGCGTCCCAGTTCAGGTCGGCGAAGAAAACCTCGCCCCGAACGCCCATTTTCTTGCAGATTTTTGGTTGCACCTTGCCCATCACCACCAAGTCCTGCGGGCCACGGTGCAGTTTCAGGGCGTAAGCAAAAGTATCGTCGCTCAAGGCCGTCTCTTGGTAGCCGCTCGTCAGGCCCACCCTTGCCATCACGTTGCCTACAAATGATTTCAGGCTGAAAAAATCCGCCGAAACCTTCTCCTTGTTCCGCCAGCTCTCCGACCAGCGTTGGCCAGTGGCCACTAGGGAAAGGTGCTGAGGCTCCTTGTATTGCGGATTGCGGATTGCGGATTGCGGATTGGGGGCCGTGCTCGGATGATAGGTTTTCCCAAACTCGAAAAGCTTCAGGTCGTTCTGTTGCCTGTTCTGGTTGTTCACCACCGCCTCCAAGGCGCTGAACAGCATCGTGGGGCGCATGATGTCCAATTCGACGTTGCTGGTGTTGTTCACGAAGACCAGCTCGCTTTCTTCCTTCGGCAATATTTCTTTGTAAAACATTGATTTAGAAAGCGATAGGCTCATCGTTTCGTTGAACCCATTGGCAGCCAGATAGTCGGCGATGGTATTGCGGACGCTGTTCGGGTCGGGCTTCTCGCTGCTCACCATGCTGCTGCGGATCTGCGCCGGGGCAGGCACATTGTCCAGGCCGAATACCCGCAGGATTTCCTCCACCACGTCGGCGGGACGGGTCACGTCGGCCTTGTTCGTCGGGACGCTGACGGTGAACGAACGGCTCGTCTCCTCCACGATTTTCAGGTCGAGCGCAGCAAGGATTTCCTTTATTTT
>JALOMF010000025.1 GCA_025455635.1 Saprospiraceae bacterium
GATGGCTATCGGGACAATACCCGCTCCGATTTCAATGGGCAATCGGTCATGCTGCGCTATCGGCCGAGTAAGAACCTGGCGCTCACGGCAGAGTTTTCGCACTCCGAGTACGTGTTTCAGTTGCCGGGGCAACTCACCGACAGCATGTTCCAACAGAACCCCCGCCAGAGCACCCGAAGCCGCAATTTTTACAGCCCCGATATCTATGTGCCGTCCATCAGCCTCGACTGGGCCGTGGGCGAAAAATCCCGACTGAAATGGACGACCTCCGCCGTTTATGGCAGCCGCAGCAGCGTCCTGTTCGATAGGCCAGCGAACACGGCAGACGTGATTGACCCCACGACGCTCAACTACGCCAACCGCCAAGTGGACATTGACAACTACGCCAGCCACACGTCCGAACTGCGTTTTTTGCACAACTATAATATGGGGAAAATCGCCGGCACACTGGCCGCAGGCATGCAGTACATCAACAACAACCTGCACCGCCGTCAGCAGGGCAAGGGCACCACGGGCACCGATTTCGACCTCACCGTGGTGGATGGCAAATGGGGCCGTGACATGCACTTCAAGACGCAGAACATCGCCTTTTTCGTGGAAAACCTCTTCCAAATCACCGACCGCTTCAGCGTCAGCCCCGGCGTGCGGGTCGAGTCGGGCGAGTCGAAGATGTCGGGCTATATCAGCTACCTGCCCGACGACGAGGTGCCGAACACCATCAAGCACCAGTTCCCGCTTTTTGGGATAAACACCGAGTACAAACTGGGCGACCTGCAAACGCTCTACGCAGGCTGGTCGCAGGCTTACCGCCCCGTCATTTTCAAGGACATCATCCCGACCTCGCTCCTCGAAAAATCGGACAAGAACCTCAAGAATGCCCTAGGCTACAATTTCGAGGCGGGCTACCGGGGCACGTGGGCGTGTTCAGGATGCAGTACAACAACCGCCTCGGCAACCAAGCCGTGCAGGAAGATAGCACTTTCTACGTTTTCAGGACGAATATCGGCAACTCGGTGACACAGGGCGTGGAGCTGTTCGGCGAATATAATTTCAAAATGAGCGGCGCTTGGCGGGCCAGCATTTTCAACTCGACCTCCTACATGGACGCCCAGTACGAGGATGCCGCCATCCGGGTGGGCAGTGATAATGTGGACATCAGCGGCAACAAGGTGGAGAGCGTGCCAGCTTGGATTTCCCGCAGCGGCTTCACCGTAAAATACAAAACAGCCAGCTTGACTGCACAGTACAGCTACACCGCCGAGAGCTTCGCCGACCCGCTGAACACGGTGAAGCCATCCGCTACGGGCGCAGTCGGCGTGGTGCCCGCCTACGGCCTGCTCGACCTAAACGCCACTTGGCGCATCACGGGCAACGTGACCCTGCGCATGAGCCTGAACAATGTGCTTGATAATCAATACTTTACCAAAAGGCCGACGTTCTACCCCGGCCCCGGCATCTGGCCTTCGGATGGAAGGAGCGGGAATGTGTCGGTGGGGGTGCGGTTCTGATTTTTGGAAATTAAGCAGTTCTGACCTAGCTGCTACGCTCAAAGGGGCAGTTTTAGGCGAACCAAAATCAATACACCTGTTTCGCCAGTTGAGACTGAAGGGTTCCTATCAGTTCATCTTGAGCTTTTATTCTGGCTTCTTGGCGCTCAAGTCTTGCTTCCTGTCGTTTTATCCTTGCTTCAAGGTTTTCTATCTTTTCCTCGTAGAGTGCTACCACCTTCTCCGAAGCATTGTTGATGGTCAATCCATTAGAGTTGCTTCCTTTCTGCTCCTGTATATTGAAAACGAACTTCTCATTGAGGATGTCGTCTGGCGAAATGTTGTACAATTCTGCCAGTTTGTCCACCACATCGGGGTCAATCTTGTCCTTCTTTTTTACCTTCTCCATTCTGCTGTAAGTTGTTTGATGAATGCCTAGGTGATGCGCAACTACATCTTGCTTGTAACCGAACATTTCCCTGATTTTTTTGATTTTGGTGCCAAATTGCATGGTTTATGCGGTTTGTGAATGAAATTATGCTTGGAGCGCCTAAGTTATGCGTAAAATTGGTTTGTTATTGTACTTTGTCAAGAGATTTTTGTGATAGGGTATTCAAGCCCTTTGCCTTTGGCAATTTCCACTCATCCTTTTTACCAAAGCTGGGCTTTTCTTCCGAACTTGTCCGTGGTTAGCCCAACTGCAAAATTCCTAAGCCATGAAACTTGCTTTCATAACCTCCTTCCTAAACCTGCCCACCAAGGCCAACGGGGCGCTCAAGTTGCTGCTGTGCTTGGCAACCTGTTTGGCTGCTGCTCAAAACTACTCGCCCCCAATTTGGAAAAGTGAACGGTCAACTTTGACCTCTAAAGTGACCAAGGGATCTGGGCCTTTAGCCAAGACTGTGGTAGCCTGCTCTATCATTGACATTACGCTCTCCAACTTGATGTGTAGCAACAATGGTACTTCCAATAATTTTATGGATGATTTCTATACAGTTGAGGTTACGGTTACATACACTGAAAAGCCAATAACTGGCAACCTTCAACTTTCAGGTTCAAACTCAGCAAGTTTTAATGTATCTCAAATTGGGGCAAATTCGTTTACCTTTCCTGTATTTACCATACCAGTTGGTACGAGCCCAATTGACCTTACATACACAGCAACCTTTACAGCAACTCCAACTTGTACGAAGACTGTCACTTTTGACGTGAATATCCAGCAATGTACCACTTGCCCAGCTGATAGTGCAATGGGTCAAACTTATCCTGATTGTTGGCCGCCCGAAGGTGAAAATCTTCCTGCATGTGAAAACTCCATCAGCTATGCCCCTGACCCTGAGCACCCTGAGCGCACGCCAATCAAGTATGTGAGGGCGATAGTTCATATCCTTCAGAAAGAAGGAGATGACCCTGACAATTTTACTCAAGCGCATTTGGGGGTTATCAAATCTTGGTTCGACGGCCCGCAAGGAGCAAACCAATTTTTGGCTAATCTTTGCCCAGCACCGGACGACAATTCGCCTGATATAACCGATTCCCGGGTACGAATTATCAATTCGGGCACACAGGGAGTTGATGTTTTTTTCCACCCCGACAATCGAGGCTGGGGAACTTCTTCTTATACTGTATCCTCATGTCCTTGCGGAGAATGCGGTAGCTGTCAGACATGTTGCTCAACTTGTGGGCCACAGTTAAGTCTTGGGCTTGCCACGATGGAATCTCGTTATGTCATAGGTGGGCCAAATGGCAATGGGTGGAGCCCAAACTTATCTCCCAACGAAATAGCTGCACTTTCAAGCCCTGACATCAGGAATGCCTATCACATTTTCATTAGTAGGGGGGCATGGCGTGACTGCAACAACAACGGTGTGCCGGATGCAGCGGGTACGGATAAGTACAACTTATACCCTGGTGGATTTACCACTACTAACTATTTAAATTGTAACGATGATGGCTCACCTCCTTCCTCGCTTATAGCTTTATTTTGTGGTACTTTTGAAACATACAAGCGACTGACCGATAATCCATATACTGGCTCAGTCGTTGGTGCGTTGCCTACTTCTGTAAGTGCTATAGGACGAAGCCTGATGGGTGAACTGTACCATCTTATGGGGATTGACCACATAGGGCCATTACGGGCTCATTTTGCCCATGCAAACGGGGACGATGGCTGTGCCGACACACCTTGGGATTCCGACTCCAATGTGCTTGGATGTAATTTCGGCGGAGACCCAGCCACCACCAAATGCGCTTTAACCCAGTGCCAATTGGGTAAAATCCACTACTTTTTTGAAAAACTGAACCCCGCTTTACAGCGATTCCCTGATGGTGCTGGCCCACATGAACCAGTCGGTGATGGGGATTACAATATGATTGGAAACTGCGATATAAACATGCCCGATATCACAATTAGTAATGCGGAGAATATTATTTGGGATTATTCTCGCCAAGTCCGTTCCAACGTACTCGTCAAGTCTGGCGGCAAGCTCACCATCCGCTGCGACGTGGGCTTCCCTGAGAACGCCAACATCACCGTGGAGAAGGAAGGCCAGCTCATCGTGGACGGCGCGAGGCTCTACAACAACTGCGACGGTGAGCATTGGCAGGGCATCACCGTGGAGGGCGATGACGACCTGACACAGGACTACGATATCTACAACCGACTTTGTTGCATGGCTAGCCACAAGGCGGGCCAATAGGTAGGAAAATAGCGCCGTAGTGGTAATTTTGAGCTACGAAACAAAAAAACAACCACCCACAGCGCTATGACAAAGGTAAGGAAAGACAGCCAAACAACAGAAAAGCCAAAAGAGAAATACCGGGTCACGAACTGGAAGGCCTACAATAAGGCCCTGGTTGAACGTGGCTCTTTGACATTGTGGATAGACGATGAAGTGGTTGAGGAATGGTACCACACCGGGGAGCAAAAGCCCGGCGGGGAGGTCATCTACTCCGACCGCTGCATGCAGTGCCTTTTGAGCATCAAGAGTCTTTTCAGGCTTGGGTTCCGTCAGGCAGAGGGCTTTGCCCGCTCGCTGATGCTGATGCTCGAACTGGGGGAAAAGCTCACAGTGCCAAGCTACAGCCAGATCTGCCGTCGTCAGAAGTCGCTTAAAATCGGCATCCGGGCCAAGGACCGCCGCCGCTTGGAAGCGGGCGGCGAAAAGCTGCACATAGTCGTGGACAGCACCGGGCTCAAGGTCTATGGTGAGGGCGAGTGGAAAGTGCGCCAGCACGGCGTGGGCAAGCGCCGCACCTGGAGAAAGCTGCACTTGGCAGTTGACGAGGGCAACAACGACCTGCTGGCGGTGGAACTGACCACCAACGCCGTGGACGACGCAGAGGTGGTGCCCGGACTGCTCGAACAGGTAGAGGGTGTCGTCGCCAAATTTGGTGGCGATGGCGCATACGACAAGCGGAAGGTGTACGATGAACTGGACGGGCGGGGAATAGCGCCCATCATACCGCCGAGGGAGGATGCGGCGTACTGGGAGGATGGGGAGGGCAACGACCTTGACCATCCACGGAACAGGGCGTTGACGATAATAGACGGCGTCGGGAGGCCGGAATGGAAGAAGCAATCTGGCTACCACCGACGAAGCAAGGCGGAGGTGGCGATGTTCCGGTATAAGACCATTTTCGGCCCAAGGATGTATGCCCGAAGGCTTGCAAACCAAAAGACAGAAGTGCGCATAAAGTGCGCAATCATCAATAAATTCAACCAACTGGGAATGCCAGTTTCGGTTAAAGTCGCCTAGCTAAACCCCTAAATGGGGATTTTTGGGAATGACAGAAATTAACTCGGAGCCATGCAACAAAGTCTCTACAACCAGAAATACTACCAGGGCTATGTGAAAATCAACGCTGGCTCCGCCATCGAAAAGGCGAAGACCGGGGTGGACTGCCAGCCCGGCGGCATCGTGCAGGCCACGGGCACCCACTTCCTGAACTGCCTCAACCTCGGCGCCAGCATCAGGGACTTCCAGAACTGGAACATCAACAACAGCCAGCCCAAGGGCAACAACAGCTACTTCTCCGGCTGCGCCTTCGAGGCGGACGGCAACTACTCCGGCAGCATGGCCAGCGACTTCCAGTGCATGGTGCGCCTATCCAAAGTGGACGGTGTCCGGTTCATCGGTTGCTCGTTCGTGAACAGCGCAGCTGCCTCCACCCAAAACGAGCGCAAGTTCGGCATCTACGCCACCAGTGCCGGGTTCAACGTGACAGGCTCCTGCAACGGCAACACCTATCCCTGCAACAGCTACACCAACGGCGGCTTCATGGGCTTCGACCGGGGCATCCTGGTGGGCAACACGGTCGGCCTGCGCACCTTCGGCGTGTCCAACGCCGACTTCAAGGACAACGTGGTGGGCATCGAGGCGGCCAACGTGACCAGCGCCTTCATCGTCAACAGCAATTTTGAGGTGGGCTGCAGCCTGCCGTTCACCGTGCCGCAGCCCCAGTCCGTCAAGGCCAACCGGGGCATCATGCTCTATAGGTGTACGGGCTACAAGGTGGAGGCCAACCACTTCGACCTGCAGCCCGGCGGCGGCACCACCGACCCCTTGGGCATACTCGTGAACGCCTCTGGCCACAACCCGAACGAGGTCTATCGCAACTACCTCGACGGCCTAGAAATAGGCAACCTGTCCAACGGCCTGAACAAAAACCCTACAAATCCATTGGTTGGCCTCCAATACCTATGCAACCAGAACACCAACAACAGCATCCACGACTTTGCCGTACCGCAAGAGAAGGGCGCTGGCGGTGGCATCCGTGGCAGGCAAGGCTCCCCATCCCAAGCGGCTGGCAACACCTTTTCCGTGGACCCACAGCCGAGCCTTTCTACATTTTTTCATATCAACAATGGGCAGGCCCCTTTTACCTATTATTGCAGCGGTTCAAGCTGTCCAACGGATTATACAACAACGACGGTTACACCTAATACATTTACAGGAAATAATTTATGTCCATCCAAGCTACCTTCTGACAAGGACGAGGGCAAGCTGTCCGGCACTGAAAGACAGCAGTTCCAGCAGGACTTTGGCAACACGGGCCTTGACGGGGAAACCCGCAGCTACGCTGGCGACATGCTGATCAGGGATTACCTGTTGGCGGACAATACCGACATGGCGGGGGTACGGGGGCTGCTCACCCAGCAGGGCGACCTGGTATCAAGGTTCAAGGTGGTGGACACCTGGCTGGAAGAGGGCAACACTACTGCCGCCCAAACCGCCCTGTCCGACATACCCACCCAGTTCACGCTCGCTGGCGATTCCTTGACGGAGTACAACCACTTCAACAGCCTGAAGACCCTTCAAATCGGTGCCATGCAGAACGGCACTAGTGACGAGGTGCTGGTTGCCAACAACCAGGCAAGCCTTGTGCTGATGGCCGAGGCGGGCGATTACTATGCCTCGGCACAGGCCAAGGCCCTGCTCAACAAGGTCAACGGCTTCACCTACACGCCAGAGGTCTTCCTGCCCGAGGGCGTCGGGGGCAGCCAGCTCATAATAGCCCCACCCGTGGCCAACTTGGGCAACCTGGCAGAAGCGGCCACCGTGGAGGCGCTGCCGAACCCTGCGAAGCAGCGGACGGTGTTCCACTACCAGTTGCCGAAGGGCGAGGAACAGGGGCGCATCACCGTGCTCGACCTGAATGGCAGGGAGGTGGCCAGGTTCGGCCTGAGCGCCAACCGTGGCGCCGTGGAATGGGACACCAAGCACTTGGCGGAGGGCATCTACATCTACAGCCTTGCTTCCGACAGGGCCTTGGTGGAGGCAAAACGCCTCGTGATAACACACTGACCAGATTCTCTGACCGGGCCATTGGCTGTTTGACCAGTCAATGGCCCTATTTTTCTTTGTCTATGAAATGGCTTTTTTCTATATTATTGATAAGCTTTTTGTATGCCGAAAGTATAGGCCAGACCACTTTCAATATCAGAGAGCGGTACGGATTTCCGGCATGTGTGCTCACCAGCGTTATCCCTACGGATAGTTGCTATTATTTAACCGGAGTAATTGCGGATTCTTTTCCACCATATAATTCTGGAACAATTTTCATGAAACTTGGACTAAGTGGTAGTGTCGAAATATTAAAGACGACAAGAAATAATTTCAAACAATACGGGTTATGGAAAAATTCTTTAAAATTGCTTGAAGACCATTCATTCATAGAAATTGGCAATACTAAAGACTCCACAGTTAAGATATTTTTGGTTAATTTCAACCAAATAGGCGATACTATTTTTACTAAAGAATACCTTAGTCCATACTTTCCAATTGGAAATTCGGTAAGCCCAACAGGCGGTTTTACTATTTTATCAAACGGCAATTTAGTCAGTTTAAATCAAGCATATATTCAAGATGACCCTTTTGGCAATGACGCAAATTATTACTTACTTTGTACGGACAGCATAGGTAATTTTATTTGGGACAAAAAAATCGGAACCGGAAAGTTAGAATTAGCGAAATCTATTGTGGCTACATTACAAGACAAAATCATTTGTGGTGGTCTCAAAACAAATACGACCACCAACGTCATGGACTACACCTTCCAGTGCCATATCTTCCAGATGGACAGCCTCGGCAACCTGGAATGGGAATGGCTCAGCCCCGTCAGCGACGGCCTGCGAGACGCCGCCAACGACATGCTGCTGCTCGACGACGGCAGCCTCATCGTGGCATCGGGCGTGGGGCACGAGATAAGTAAACCTGTCGGATGGGAGCGGTTATGTTCTGGCTGGTATGACCTACAACTCCCAGCCACCTCCCAAATATTTTACCGTCCGGGGCTGGTTGGCCAAAGTATCTCCGTCAGGCGACAGCATCTGGATACGCAAATATGCTGTCCTTACCGAAAGGGAGAGTGAGCACAAGGTATATGACGTCAAGGAAACGCCTGATGGCGGCATCATCCTTTGTGGTGAGACATTGGACTGGGGTTCTGACGCTACCTACCCCCAGCAGGGCTGGCTGCTCAAGCTGGACTGGCACGGCTGCCTGGTGCCGGGCTGCCACCTGACAGATGCCACCACCGAGGGGCAGGCTCCAGAAGTCAAGCTGGCCATCTATCCCAACCCGACCACTGACTACCTGAACTTCTATGTGGCCTCCCCCCTTCCCCCTCCCAAGGAGGGGGCGTTATTCCGCATCATCGGCAGCGATGGCCGCTTGGTCAAGGAGTTTGAGGCAGCTAACTTGGATGCCACTTTCATAGTGCCCGTCTGGGACTTGGCGGATGGGGTGTACTGGTTGCAGTACGTACATGGAAAACAAGTCGTACATTCGGAAAAATTCGTCAAACAATAAAAAAATCGAACATGAAAATAATTTTTATTTTTCTCTTTTCCTGCATCCTGTATCATACTGCTGATGGCCAGATTGACTGGGTATATGATAATCCCACCCATCACGAATTTGCCTATAAAATGGCAAAAACCAAAGCGAATCAATATGCGATTTTGTATGGCTACAATTCCGACTTCCCGGGTGGGGTAGCAGTAATTGATAGCATCGGAAAAATGCAGTATGAGGTTAGCTTAGATTCGTTTTTAGGGGATTTTTCTATAGACTTGCTAACCGATGTAATAACAATGCCCGACTCTACTATTGCAATTACAGCCGATGTCAATGCTGTTGACCCGTTATCTGGATTGGGTACTCAATTTAGTGCTATATTAAAATATAATCAGTTGGGCGAATTGATGCAGGAGATAAAGGTTTTCAATCAATTTATTGACAAAGCTGGCGCATTGTCTGATGGAAGTTTTATTATTTTGGATTTGGATGACTCTAAAATATCCAGGAAGGCAAGTAATGGGAGCAATGTTTGGATTAACAACCTAAATGGGTACAGTTGCCATGATATGGCCATTGCAAATACAGACTCTATCATAATTGCCACAGAACAAGGGCTGATAGTGTTGGACGAAAATGGCAATATTGCCAATGAAAACGATGCCTTTGTCTTTGACAGGATAAAAACGAATGCGCAAGGTGGTATTATTGGCGTGCGTGAGGATTCCTTGTTTTTAGTATCGCCATTTTATACGCTGTTGGCAAAAATTGGGTATTCAGGCGACGATATCGAAGATGTTGCTGTGGAAGGGGATAGGATTATCGTTTTGAACGAATCCAATTTTGTTTATCATTATAATGGTGATTTATCATTGTTGAGCAGTTTTCAGCTTGAGGATGATGCGCAATTCGAGTTTGTCGCATCTGGGCCAATAGGTTCTGTGTTTTCAGGTGTGGAGCAATATGGTAGTGATATTGCATTGGGTGATTTCACAGAAACCTTTTTTTTAAAAGAATACTCAGTTGATGGTGAGGGATATGGTATTAGCAATGATATTGGAGTAGTTGCTTTGCAGCAAGAGGGCGAAGGAACTTTTGAGCCGATAGGTTCAGGTTATTTGGTCACTTTCAAAAATGTAAAAGTGACTGTACAGAATTATGATGACAACCCGGTGGATTCACTTTACCTTCGTTCTATGCAGTTCAATTCCCAAAAATATAGTAACGTTTCTTTGTTGCCAGATGAACAAGTTGAATTGGTAATGGAAGAACTACGTCTGTTTTTCCCAAATGACCCGACAGGGCAAACCATTGATCTCTGCATCTGGACATCCCATCCCGATTCCCGATTAGACTACGATGCAAGCAATGATACCCACTGCGCCGATTTCTTAGTCAATGAAGACGAAGTGGCAGCGCAAGTCGGCATGGCGGTTTACCCCAACCCCACCGCCTATTTGCTGAATGTTCAAATAAATGTATTAACGCCACTAAGCAATACTACAATGCGTATAGTAGATGCTGATGGGAGGACTATGACAAATCCGATACCCTTCGATGCAATACATACATTCTCCATACCCGTCAGCGATTGGGCGCCGGGTGTCTATTTTTTACAGATAATGGAGGCGGGGTTAATTGCCAAAGCTATACGGTTTATTGTTGCAAGGTGAGCTATGATTTTTTACCATCCCACACTTACATGTAAAATAAAACACAAGTAGAGTCGTTTGCCTTTTGATTGTTTTTATAGCAGTCACCTCGCACAATTTTTTCAACAAAACCTTATCTCTCATGGAAAATCGCATCTCCATCATCATCACCGACGCTGAACAAAAAGTTATCGTCCAGAAAATCCAGAATGTGTATGGTTCTTTGCCCTAGCTCATCACCCTTGACAAAGACGAAGTGGTGGGAGAACTAAAACTGGACAAAGACTCCATCCTCTACCTCGACTAAACTTTCAGCATCTTGGGCCAATTGGATGACCTAATTAAAGCCGAGAAAAAGCAGGAGTTCATCAAGGACGTTAATTTTTACCGGGCCATGATGCCAATTGCGCTTTCACAAAATGCCCTCAGCAACAAAATCAACAAGACCATGATTCGCTGTGGGCAGGAAACAAACGCTGTCTTCCGGGAAGTATATACCCCCCTTCAAGTGAAGGCAAAACACGATTCGACCTACCAGCCTTATCTGGACAAATTGACGCCCTATTTCAAAAAAATCGTAAAGAAAAAAAGCGGAACAAGCAGTAAGCCTACCAATTGATAGGCGCAGCACGAAAAAGCAAGCTCCAGTGTTCAAATTTTACACTGGAGCTTATTTTTTGCACCAACGACCTGTCAACTTGACGGTAGCAGCTTGAAAAAACGAGGTCAAGCTTTGTTTTTCAAGCCATGATCTGACTTTTTTGCAGTCCTGCCGTTGATTTCCGAGGTGGTAGTTCCATTTTTTGAAGTCGAGCGTAAAAAAGTAGGTGGACAACCTAAAAAACACCCCATAAAACATCAGTGACTAACTTTCAAAATTATCTCCCCACTTCCAGTTCAATTTCGTGAACGAAATTATCCACTAAAAACTTCCCAAGTTTTTCTTTTTCCTTTGTTTCAAGTTTGCAAACTACCCCAAAAGTGTATCTTTGCGCCGGTTTTCGGGAGGGGGTATCTCCAATTTGAAGAATCCCTACCTGTCAAAACTCAAAACCTTCAATATTTTATGAAAAATATCGGCCATATCAAGCAAATCATTGGTGCCGTAGTGGACGTGAGCTTCGCTGGCGAAGGCGCTAGGCTTCCCGAAATCCTCAGCGCACTCGAAGTTACCCGCCAAAATGGGGACAAGCTCGTGCTCGAAGCACAGCGCCACCTCGGTGAGGACAGTGTGCGCACCATTGCGATGGACTCCACCGACGGCCTGACACGTGGCATGGAAGTCGTTGACACAGGTATCCCCATCTCAATGCCTGTTGGCGACGCCATCAAGGGTCGCTTGTTCAACGTGGTGGGCGAAGCCATTGACGGTATCGGCCCGGTTTCCCGTGACAAGCAGTACCCCATCCACCGCAAGCCGCCTACTTACGAGGAGCTTTCCGTGGAAAAGGAAGTGCTTTACACAGGTATCAAGGTGATTGACCTCATCGAGCCGTACATGAAGGGCGGTAAAATCGGTCTCTTCGGCGGTGCAGGTGTAGGCAAGACCGTATTGATTCAGGAGTTGATTAACAATATCGCAAAGGCTTACGACGGTATCTCCGTGTTCGCTGGCGTGGGCGAGCGTACCCGTGAGGGTAATGACCTCATGCGGGAGATGCTCGAATCCGGCATCATTGATTATGGCAAAGATTTCATGCACAGCATGGAAGAAGGCGGCTGGGACCTCTCCAAAGTGAGCAAGGAAAGCCTCAAAAACTCGAAGGCGACCTTCGTTTTCGGTCAAATGAACGAGCCGCCGGGCGCACGTGCACGGGTGGCCCTCTCTGGCCTCACCGTCGCTGAGTACTACCGTGACGGCGACCTCAACGACCCTACTGGTGGTCGTGACATCCTTTTCTTCATTGACAATATCTTCCGCTTCACGCAGGCAGGTTCCGAGATGTCGGCCCTCCTTGGCCGTATGCCATCGGCAGTAGGTTACCAGCCTACGCTGGCCACCGAGATGGGTCTGATGCAAGAGCGTATCACCTCGACCAAGCGTGGTTCCATCACCTCGGTACAGGCGGTGTACGTACCTGCGGATGACTTGACCGACCCTGCTCCCGCTACGACTTTCGCCCACTTGGATGCTACCACGGTATTGAGCCGGAAGATTGCGTCGCTCGGTATCTACCCATCGGTGGACCCGCTCGACTCTACCAGCCGTATCCTCGACCCGAACATCATCGGTGCCGAGCATTACAACTGTGCGCAGCGGGTGAAGCTCATCCTCCAGCGCTACAACGAACTCTTGGACATCATCGCCATCCTCGGTATGGACGAGCTTTCAGAAGAGGACAAACTCGTGGTGCAACGTGCCCGCCGGGTACAGCGCTTCCTTTCACAGCCGTTCCACGTGGCCGAGCAGTTCACCGGTACACCGGGCGTACTCGTTCCCATCGAAGAGACCATCCGTGGCTTCAACATGATCATGGACGGCGAAGTGGACCAGTACCCAGAGGCTGCGTTCATGTTGAAAGGTTCTATTGACGACGTAATCGAGGCTGGCAAGAAAATGCTGGCAGAAACGAAGTAGCAAAACGTGAAATGTGATTCGTGATTGGGCCGCCAGTCACGAATCACGTTTTACGAATTACCATAAATATGAAAATTACCATCTTAACTCCCGATAAAGAGATTTTCAACGGCGCTGTGGTGTCGGTGAAAGTGCCGGGTTCAATGGGCGAGTTTCAGGTTTTGAAAAACCACGCACCCATCGTATCTTCGCTAAACAAAGGCACGGTGACATTGGTGACCGATGGTGGCGAGCACCGCTTTTACAATGCGGAAACCAGCGCCATCGAAACGGCAACGCAGGCTGGGAAAACGCTGACCTACCAAATCGGCGGCGGCTTTATCGAAGTGCTGAACAATGAAATTTCCCTGCTGGCCAGGGGCTTGAAGAAATAGTTTTTATTTTTATTTCGCTGTTGTTTAAGGGAGGAGGTGAATAACGCTTCTCCCTTTTCTTTTTACCAAAAAAAAGGACGCTGGTAGGTATCATGCCCGCCAGCGTCCTTTTTTTAGGAAAAATTTGCAAGAAAAATTGGCAGCTGCCTACAGTTGTTGGTCCACCTCCTGCAATTCCTCAAGGTCAAGTTCGCCGAACCAGTCCTTCAGTTTTAGGCGGGCCTTGATGCGCACCTCGTCGTTGATGTAGGCGGCGATGGCCACGAGGCCGAAGCTCAACACCCCAAGGTCATCCGTGTAGCCAAGGATGGGCGTCAGGTCGGGCAGTGCATCGAAGGGGGAAATGAAGTAGCCCAGCACCCCGATAATGATGCGCTTGGCCCAAATTGGCGTATCGGTGCGGCGGTAGGCGTAGAAAAGCAGCAGCACACTGTACACGACCTTCATGCCCGCCTGCTTGGCGAAGTGCTTTATTTTCCCCAGCAGGCTGCCTTCGGAGAACAGGGTGGCGTATTTTTCAAAAGGATTTTTCATGCAAAATAATTTTGTAAAAAAGTTGAGTGCGGTTCAGCCCTCCATCGCTTTCAGCAGTTCTTCGTAAACCTTCACCCGTTTTTTGTTGAGGCCAAACGAACCTGTTTTGAAAATGACATAAATAAAATACGACATGCCAATCAAGAATATCGTGACCGTCAGCTGGCCGAAACCCGTGGTGAAAAGCGAGACCGAATAGACCACGAACCATGCAAGCCCGAACCAAAGGTCCCTTTTCAGCAGTCCCTTGCAGTAGGCGATGCGCTCGTTCAGCCATTCGGTGCTCAGTTCCTGCGCTTTCAAGCTGTCCCGCTCCTTTGCGGGCAGCACTGCGATGATGTCTTCCAGCACTTTCGGCTGCAATTTTTTACCCATTTCCTGTTTTTGTTTGTAAAAAATAGATGGAATCGTCTTTTGTCGGCATGAAATTACGATTTCCGCTTATCACTTGGGCAATTTAGCTTGCGCAAGGCCATCATGCGTGGTCGCTTTCCAGTTCTACATCGTCCATGTGGCCAGTGCTTCGGAACAAGAACCCCGCCACAAGCCCCGCCGCAAAGCCGCCGATATGCGCCCACCAAGCCACCCCGCCCCCGCCCGACCCGCTGGCCAAGGCCGAGGTGCCATACGACCATTGCTGGATAATCCACAGGCCGAGGAACACCCAGGCGCTGATGCGGAAGGTGAAAAGCAGGAAGAGCATTTTTATGCGGGAAGTCGGGAACATGACCAGGTAGGCGCCCATCACTGCCGAAATGGCCCCGCTTGCCCCGACCATCGGTATTTCGCTGTTCATGTTGAAATAAATATGGCCGAACACTGCCACGAAGCCACCGATGAGGTAAAAAAGCAGGAATTTCAGGTTGCCAATGGTCGCCTCGATATTGTCGGCGAAGACCCAGAGGAAGAGCATATTGCCGATGAGGTGCCACCAGTCGCCATGCACGTACATGCTGGTGACGAGCGTGAAGAGGTCAACGCCACGGGTGATTTCATAAGGAATGGAGCCGTAATACAGGTCGAATGCCTCCTGCTGCGCTGGGTTCAGGCTTATTTTATAAATGAAAAATGCGACGTTGATAGCAATGAAACTGTAGCTGAAAATGGGTCGGTAGCCACCTTTCACTTGGTCGTCGCCGATTGGAAATATCATTTTGTAACGGGTTTGGTGGTGGAAACGGAGGGTTGGGGATTCGAGGATTTGAGTGGTGTCGTGGTCAAATCCTCTAGTCATAAATCCCAAAACGACCGGGGCCGGTTGTACACTTTGATGGTGTCGGAAATGGTCTGCACGAAGTACCAGATGACCACCCCGGCCACTGGCAAATAGGCCAAGTTGCCGACGAGGTGTACCCAGATGGGCAGGCTGGCAGCCAGCACGATGGCTGTTTTCACGTAATTGAGCCGTTTGATATGGCTGTACACGTAAAAAAGGTGGAAAGCGCTGGCCAACTGCCACAGTCCCAGCACCACCAACATGGTATTGGTGCCGCCGAGGCCAGAGGCGAACAATGCGAGCAGCACGATGGCCACTATCAGCACCGCTTGCCCCAAGAGGTCTATTTTCATCCTGAATTTTGAAATCATAAGTAGATTTACGATTTTGGATTGACCCTGTCTGCCGACAGGCAGGGAATTACGATTGGACAACTGTTTGAAATTCAACCAATTGCACGGAAATCAAAATCTAAACTAATTTTGATTGACTACTTGCCTGCTATCTTTGCGGCTCAGACTGTTGCCGCTGGCGGCACGACGAGTCGTTCAAAGTCTAATTTCCGAAGTCAAAACAAAGTTAAGACAATGCCTATAACTCCCGAACAGGTTTCTGAGCTGATGCGCCGTCGGCGGTCAATATTCCCGAAAACCTACAACAAGAAGCCCATTCCGAAGGACATCATCGAGGAGGTGCTGGAAAACGCCAACTGGGCACCCACGCACCGCCTCACCGAGCCTTGGCGGTTCAAGGTTTTTATGGGAAATGCCCTGGTGCGGCTGGGGGAATATTTGGCCGATTTTTATAAAAACAATATTCCAGCAGATGAGTTTTCAGAAACAAAGCACAAAAAATCAAAAGAAAGCCCCTTGCAGTCGGCCTGCGTCATTGCCATCTGCATGAGGCCCGACCCAACTGGCAGCGTGCCGGAATGGGAAGAACTGGCCGCCGTGGCTTGTGCGGTGCAAAACATGTGGCTCACCTGTACGGCCCACGGCATCGGTAGCTACTGGAGCACCCCGAAGGCGGCGCTCGAAGCCGATGAGTTCCTCGGGCTGGGCGAGGGCGAGCGTTGCCTTGGCTTGTTTTACATGGGCTACCACGACCTGCCCGACCTGCCCGGCAAGCGGTCGCCCATCACCGAGAAAACTACTTGGGTACTTGAATAAAAACGCAGCATTGACGAGGGTTTCCCGGAAATTCCCATTGCCGAAAGGCCACGATTTCAAGCAGCGGGCCTTCCAGTGGGCAGCGGGCCAAGCGCCGGTTTGCTACTTGGACAGCAACGGCTACCACGGCGTAGCTGGAAGCGAGCACGAGTGCCTGCTGGCCGTGGGGGCTGCTTCGCAAATTTGCCTCGAAACCGAGCGTGGTGCCTTCGATGCGCTGAAAAAAATCGTGGACGAAACCCCAGACTGGCTCTTCGGCTACCTGACCTATGACCTGAAAAACGACGTGGAGCCTCGCCTCACTTCCGGCAATTTTGACGGAATCGGTTTCCCGGCAATCCATTTTTTCCAGCCGGAGGTCGTGGTCGAGATTGCAGCGGAGTCCATTGTCATTCACAGCTTGGGAGCCTCACCTGATTTCTTTCTCAAAAAAATAAGTCAATCGCCCATATCTGAACGTATAAGCCCAATCCCGAGGTTTCGGGACAAGTTCCGCAATCCGCAATCCCAAATCCGAAATCGAATCCTCCGCTCCGACTACCTCGACACTGTCCACGCCATCCGCCAGCACATCGGCCGGGGCGATATTTATGAAATGAATTTTTGCCAAGAATTTTTTGCCGAAGGCTATCGGCTGGATGTTGCCGACACGTTCCAGCGGCTCAATGCACTGGGCAAAGCGCCGTTTTCCACCTACTACCGCCAGCAAGACCGTTATTTGCTTTGCGCCAGTCCTGAGCGTTTTTTGAAAAAGACGGGGCAAAAAATCCTGACGCAGCCCATCAAAGGCACGATGCGCCGTGGCCGGACGGGCGAGGAAGACACCGTATTGCGCCAGCAACTCCATCAAAGCAAAAAAGACCGCTCGGAAAACGTGATGATAGTGGACCTCGTGCGCAACGACCTCGCCCGCTCGTGCCGGGCTGGCTCGGTGAAGGTGGACGAGCTGTTCGGTATTTACCAGTTTCAGCAGGTGTTCCAGATGATTTCGACGGTGAGCGGGGAGCTGCTGCCTGGGGTGCATCCCGTGGACGCCATCCGACGGGCCTTCCCGATGGGCTCCATGACCGGGGCGCCCAAGCTGCGCAGCATGGAACTGATTGAGCGGTACGAGCGGACGAAGCGGGGGCTGTACTCCGGGGCCGTGGGCTACTTCACGCCACAGGGCGATTTTGACTTCAATGTGGTCATCCGCAGCATATTTTACAACGCTGCCGACCAGTACCTTTCCTTCCAAGCTGGCGGGGCCATCGTCTTCGATTCGGTGCCCGAAGCCGAGTACGAAGAGTGCCTGCTCAAGGCGCAGGGCATGTTCAAAGTGCTCTCCTGATATTTTTATTTATTTATATGAGTGTTTTGGCAAGGTAATTGCCTTAGTAGTTATCGTAAGCATTTAGCGCATTCACAGCATTTTACGCAAGCAGATTTTTATGAACATTAAAGCTGTGCGCTGATATCCAAATTCGAATATTACTGATACTCACAAATTGTCCCATGCAACATTTCGACAAAAAATGTAAAAATTCACTGGTGCAGTATTGCTGTACCGGGCGGGTTGCATGGGGTTGTTATTCCCTCTCGTAGGTACTTCCCTCTTCAGCCTTCCCAAAGTTTTTCGGATACTATTTCCTCATCTCAAAAACGGTTTAGGCTATGATTATCTTTCAATTTGCACTCGGAGCTTTCTTACTTGGTGGTGGCGTTATCACCTTGACCAATTGGATGGCTGAAAGGCTGGAAAAGAACCCAGCTCACTAGACACACTCGTTTGACGAACTGATTTGCCTGCACATTTCTTATGTGCCAGGCACAGCTACACACTTCGAACCGACGCACTGACTACACATTACCGCCTTGTCAAAATCGGCACTAGCCCTAGGCATGGCGCAGTTTCTCCACGAAAAAATTCCTGATTCGGGCTTCATCGTCATTGGGTATCTGCATCGAGCCGTAAGGAGCGGCATGCAAACCATCCGCTTTATCAAACCTGTCCACGAATAGGAACCACTAGCTCGCTTGACCTTGTCGCCAGCATTTGGTATTGCTGGCGGCAAGGCCCTAGCCGATGTTTTTCGCTTCGCAAAACGAAGCGCCGAGGCTGTCCCTCCAATCCGATTTATAAAACACCCAATTCCTTCACCGCCAGCCAGCTCATCAGCCCCATGCCCACCAGCAGGCTGTCCTCGTCCACATCGAACGTGTCGGTGTGGATGGGGGAGGTGATGCCCCTAGCCTTGTTGCCCGTGCCGAGGCGGTAAAAACAGGCTGGAATTACCTGTGAGTAGTAGGCAAAATCCTCCGCCGTCATGCGCATGGGCAGGTCAACGACGTTTGCCTCGCCAAGGTATTCCACCGCAAAATGTCGGCTTCGCAAGGTCAGTTCCTCGTCGTTTTTCAGGAATGGATAGCCCTTCATGATGTGAAAATCACAGCTTCCGCCCATGCTTTCGGCCAGCGTCTCGGCCATTTTTTTCATCAAAATATGGGCCTTGGCCCGCCAGTCCTCGTCCATCGTGCGGAAAGTGCCCTCCAGTTTCACTTCGTTGGGGATGACGTTCGTAGAGCCGCCCGTTGAGTTGATTTTGCCGAAGGTCACCACCGTGGGCACGATGGGGTTGGCATTGCGGCTCACGATTTGCTGGAGCGCCACCACGATGTGCGAGGCTATCAGCACGGGGTCAACGGCATCGTGCGGCACGGCGCCGTGGCCGCCTTTGCCCCGCACGGTGACGTAAAGCTCGTCGGCACTGGCCATGAACATGCCGGGCCGGAAGCCCACCTTGCCCGTCTCCAGTCCCGGCAGCACGTGCTGGCCGATGATATTGGCAGGGGTGGGGTTATACAGTACGCCTTCGGCAATGAGGATGGATGCGCCACCGGGCAGCCGCTCCTCCGCTGGCTGAAAAATCAGCTTGATGGTGCCCTCGAACTCATTGCGAAGCGCATGAAGGATACGGGCAGCACCCAGCAGCGAGGCCGAGTGCACATCGTGCCCGCAGGCGTGCATCACTCCTTGGTTTTGAGACTTGTACGGCACATCGTTCGCCTCGGCGATGGGCAAGGCGTCTATATCGGCTCGCAGGGCAATGACTTTGCTGGATGGGTTTTTGCCCTCGATATAGGCCACCACGCCATGCTCGCCCCAACCATGCTCGTGCCGTATGCCATACTCTGCCAGCTTGCCAGCGATGTATTTCCCGGTCTCGACTTCTTGAAACGAAAGCTCCGGGTGGCTGTGCAAGTGGCGGCGTATGGCCACGACTTCGGGGTGAAACTGGGCGGCTAGTTGTTGGATTTTATCTTTCAAGGTGAAAAGTATTTTTTACAAAATACGTCTAAGTCGAGCAGTATGATTGGTTTTAAATAAAAAAAAATGCGCACGGTGGTTAAAAACCAACCGTGCGCATTTTTTTGTTTTTGGGAAACGAAGGGGGGTCAATCAACCCTCAAATCCTCGAACTTGCAGCTTGGGCATTCGCTTTTTTCAAAGGTAAATGCACTGGCCGCCACTGTTTTGTTTGGGGTTAACTTGTTGATAGTCAAGGTGTAACGTGAGCCGTCTTTTCCGAAGGATTTGATGCTGATGATTTCCAGCGTCTTCTTGTCGAGGGTCAGTCGCACCTTGGAGTAGTCGTTGGCCTTGGAGGTTGGCTTGAACTCAATCTGCTGCACCAGCTTGCCATTTTCAGTAAACTCATTGGTGATGGCATAGACATAATCCTTCCAGGCATAGGCTTTGAGCAGGTCTTGCGGGCTGGAGATGCCGCCTTCGCCCTCGTCTTCGTCCACGTCGTTTATCTGCACTTCCTTGTTTTTGGGGATGTAAAGCCAGACCGACTTGCCGTCGGAGACCATCGTGCGGTCATTGAACTTGAGCCGGTACTTTTCTGCTTGCTGCGTCAGCGTGCCTTTTTGCACCTGCTTGGCCTGCTGCGGCACTTCGATTTCTAGGCTAAACTCGGCCTCCAGCGTTTTGTAGGCTTCGTATTTTTTTCGCATCTTCTCCAGCACGGCCTTGGCCGCTGGGTCGGATGTTTCGGTTTTCACGGGTGCTGGCTTGGCTTTTTGTGCAAAAACGGCTGTGGAAGCCAAGGCCAATGCCAGTATCATCAAGAATTTATACATGGTTCTTCAATTTTTTATTTGTTCAATCTTCTAACGCTTATGACGCAGGATTATTCACCCTGCAACATGGCATTCGGGTTAAAATTTGTTTAAAACAGGCGATGGATTGCTTTCAAAAATGGTCGGCAGGGTTCCAAAGCAATGCTTCAAACCCAACTATTGCATCGTTTTCGACCTTGATGCCTTCCAGTTCCAGTAGTTCCTGCATACGGCTCGGCGGCCTGAAATGCGCCCGCCCCGACAGCTCGCCCTTGCGGTTCACGACCCGGTGCGCAGGCACATCGCCCATATCGTGGCAGTTGTTGAGCGCCCAGCCCACCATGCGTGCCGAGCCAAGCGACAGGAAGCTGGCAATGGTGCCGTAGGTGGTAACCCGCCCGTGCGGCACGCACCTCACCACGTCATAAACCATGTCGAAATAGGACGCCTTTGCCATGTTTTTGGTAATCCTTGCCCCTTTTCCATGTAGCTTTGCCACCACAAAAATGCAAGAAACAAGATGTTGAGAACAAAGATAAAGGCAAGTGCCGTCACCAACCTTACCGATGCCCGATATTTTGCGGCGAGGGAGGTGGAGTGGCTTGGATTCCGGTTCGGCGGTGGCCCCGAAGCCACCATTTCGCCCTTGGCCGCAAAGGCCATTTCGGAGTGGGTGGACGGCGTGAAGTTCATCGGGGAATTTGACTTTGCGACTGCCGAAGAAATCCAGGCCGTGCACCAGCTGCTGCCCTTCGATGCGGTGCAGGTCGGCATGTACACCCCGAACTCGGAGCTAGAGAAGTTGCCGGGCCTGACCTTCATACGGGAGGTGGTGGTGGAAAAAGGCACGACCGAGGCCGAGCTGGCTGCCCATTTTGAAGAGAATGCAGGTCACTGCGCATATTTTCTACTCGACTTCACGAAGTCGGGCATTGACTGGGCGTCACTGCGCAGCGGCGGGAGCCTCTCCCCTGATTTTCTAAAAAACCTTTTTCATCGGCATAAAACCATCCTTGCATTGGATTTCCGGGCCAATGAGGCGCACGACCTGTTGAACGAGCTTCAACCGGAAGGCTTGAGCCTGAGCGGGGGAGCGGAAGAGCAAGTGGGGCTGAAGTCTTTCGACGAGTTGGACGAGATACTGGACGCCCTGGAACATGCGGGATGATGGCAAGTCTCCTATTTTTTCATTTTTTTCCTTCGTAAAATGACAATCGCAGAAGCTCAAAAAACGGTGGACGACTGGATTTCCACGATAGGCGTCCGTTATTTCAACGAACTGACCAATACGGCGCTGCTCATGGAAGAAGTGGGCGAAGTGGCCCGGCTGATGGCTAGGCTCTACGGCGAGCAATCGTTTAAGTCAACTGAAAAAATGACTGACGCAAAGGAGGACTTGGCAGACGAAATGGCAGACGTGCTTTTTGTGCTCATCTGCCTCGCCAATCAAACCGGCGTGGACCTTACAGCGGCCATGCAAAAGAATTTGGAAAAGAAAACCAAGCGGGATGCGCTTCGCCATGCAGCCAATGAAAAATTAAATCCCAACATGGATAAATAGAAAAAGGGCAGCGACGGAATACGTCGTTGCCCTTTTAAAAAAGTGAGTATAAGACCAGCTCTACCCCCCAAACGAACTGGTCTCACTCACTGTCCCGAGGCACTTCTGCCCCGAAGACTTCTTTGGATTCAGGCGAAAGAAATTCTTTCAGACACCTGCTAGGAAGCCGGGGTGGGCTTCATCCTTATCTTCAATTGCCTATAATTGGCTGATTTATTATTTTGAATTCAATTGGGTGGTTTAAGGGAAGCGGGGTCTATTCGGAATCAAAACTCAGTGTGGGAGGGTAAACAGGCTGAATCCGAATTTCATTTCAAAATCGTGTTACTATTTCCTAAAATCATGCCACTTTTGCAATGGCGTTCAAAATATTTGATTTTTTTTTCGGAACGTTGATAACACTATTGTTGAGCTTTGCTTGTTGCAATTCACTGAAAGCCTTTTTATACTCCGCATAATCCGTAAACTCCCGGAAGAAAACTGTTTCTCCTCCATCCACCTGCAATAGAATGTGAAAACATAAATGGCTGTTCTGGTAAAAGAACTTCGTGATGACGTCCCTTACCTTGTAACCTTGAATTTCGATGCCCAAACCCATTAAAGGCTCGGCCTCTTTCAATCCATTTATATGTCTTACTGCATTTACCATAATTT
>JALOMF010000026.1 GCA_025455635.1 Saprospiraceae bacterium
ATGCAGCATGAGCAGGAGACTGCCAGTTACATGCACTTATTTTCGCTCATCAGCAGCAGGCGTCGACAGTGATCAACTCGAATTGAACAAAGTTAGCTAGAGAATGATTGGATGAAATGAGGGCTAAAACGTTGGTTTTCAGGGGGTTCAATTATGGGGCGTTGCCAGTCTGTCCCTTCCCGGCAACGCCCCCTCTTTTCTGTGGCTTACTGGACAATGACTTTGGTAGTAGCCAGCACTTTGCCTTTCTCATCGGTTAAGCTAACGAAAAGCGTCCCCGCCGTGGCTCCACCGCCAAATAGGCCCTTGGTAGAAACATGCGCAGTGGACAATTCGCCGTCGTAGCCAGGGAACACCATCTCCTGTTCGATGCTTTTGCCGCCCGCATCGGCAAAGAAAAGGGTGACTTTGCCTGCTGGAGCCTTGAAACGCAGATCGAAACCGTCCGCACCAGCTGGGTTGGGGAATACTTCGAGCAACACTGCCTTTTCCCTGTCCCCTTCGTCCAGCTTGAACTTCACGGGCAGCGTGAAAGACACCGGTACTGGTTGCCCGTCCTTTTTCCCTGGCGACCATTTTGGCATCTGGCCAATGACCCGCAGCACCTCTTCGTCGCAGCCGCTGCCCACGCTTCGGATGATTTCTGGGTGGCTGATGCTACCGTCTTTTTCAATGATGAACCTGGCATACACCGTGCCTTCCACGCCTTTTAGGCGTGCGTCCCTTGGGTATTTGACCTTGGTGAAAACGGCTTCCATTAGTTTCCCGTTCGAGCAGTTCTGGCGCTCATCTCCTGATAGGTTTTCGCAGCCAAGCATGACTGGCGCTTCATCTAACTCATTGATGGTCAATGGTTTGACAGCTTCAATAACAAGTGGCTGGTCATCTAGTTTGAATTTTACGGGAAGGTTAAACTGCGCTTTTACGGGCCTGCCATTTTGAGTGCCGGGTATCCATTTGGGCATTGTTTTTACAAAGCGCAACACCTCCTCATCACAGCCACCACCGATGCCCCTTTTCACCTCTGGGTTCAATATGGAGCCATCCTTGTCCACATCAAACTTGACGAACACCGTTCCTTCGATGGCCTTTTCCTTTGCCTCGGTGGGGTATTTGATGTTTTGGAAAATAAACTCGAACAGTTTTTCCTGTGCACATTGGCTACGCTCGGAAGCATTGTCCAGTTCCTCGCAACCTGGGAAGCGTGGCGCAATTTCTGGCGTTGAAAACACAATGTCTTCACCCGTTTTTGCGGGAGGCACTGTATCATTTGCAAAAAATGCGGGCAGGTTTTCTTCCAAGGTCATAACAGTTTGTACATCAAGCAGCTCTGCAGGCGATGCCAGCGGGCTGTTTTTCAAAGAAAAAGCCATCAAAAGCACGGCCAGTGCGGGCAGCACGGCGAGGTACTTCATTGCAGCCCGCTGCGGCGAATTAGTTTTAGTCATCATGACAATACGTTTTTTTAATTGTGAAGAAAAAATTGAATTGGAGATGGCAACCTGCATTCCGGGGTGCGATTGCCTGAGCAACAAACGGCCGTATTGTTTCTTGTCGAATCCCTGCACCGTCACATGGGCGTCGGCGAGGTATTCGTGGGTAGTTTTCAAAGCTTTTTTATAAAAATAGATGAAAGGTATGCACCATGTGAAGGCAGCCACGAGTTCTAGCAGCACCACGTCGTAGCTGTGTTTTTGGAAAATATGCGCCTCCTCGTGGCGGGTGATGCTGCGGCGTTCCTCCTCCGTCACCTCGAAGTTTTTGCTCCAAAACAGGTTGTCGAAAAACGAGAACGGCAGATGTGGGGCGTCGGTGGTCACGAGGTCATAGCCTTGTTGCGGAGCAAGTTCCCCCGCCCGGTACAGCCGCCCGATTTGCCAAAGGCCATAGCCAAAGCGCAGCATCGCCACCACGACGCCAAGCCAATAGAAGCACCATGCAACTGCCTGAAAATCAACGCCTTGCTCCCGTTGCGAAGCGGTGACGACAATTGCCTCCAACTCCTGTACGCCTACCGTGATGGGCTGCAACAGGTACGCTGGCGACTCCTCCGATGCCAACAGGTCAATGTCCAGCAAGGGAACACAAAGTCCGAGCAGAAGGGTCGAGAGCAGGTACCAGCGGTTCCAGCGGTGAAAGGTCTCGGCCCGCAGCAGCAGGTGGTAGATGCCGTAGAAAACGGCCCAGGATGCGGCGACTTCAAGCAAATATGCGGTCATTGGTCATTGATTGTCGTTGTTCATCGAGTTCAATCCTTCAACTTGTCCAGCAGCTCCGAAAGCTCGTCCTTGTCTAGCTTCTCCTCCTTCACGAGGAAAGAAACAAGGTTGCTCATCGAGCCTTCAAAATAGTCGGAAACGAGGCGGCTCACGGTACTTTTCGTGTATTCCTCCTTCGTGATGATGGGAAAATACTCATAGGTGCGCCCGTACGCCTTGTGCGACACAAAGCCCTTCTCCTCCAGTATGCGCACAATGCTCGACACCGAGCTTTGCGGCACCGCCTTGCCCTTCAATGCCTCGTAATGGGGCAAGACATCGCTCACGATGCAGCGCCCAAGCCGCCAAATAATGTGCATAACCTCTTCTTCCGCTTTCGTCAATGCTGTCATATTTCCCATGTTTTATTTGAACTGGAACAAAGGTATTTTTTAAAATTTAGTCTTGCAACTATTTTATAAGTTTTTTGACGTAAAAATACGTTATACAGAAAACACACCATTTCATTGCAGCTAAAAATAGGTAACTGGTGAGGAATCAACCCGCCTGCTTCTTTTTGGAACAAATGTTTTGCAAAGTGACGTACCATGCTTACATTCGTCTCACACAACGTATTTTTAAACCAATTTCAAACAAATCGAATTATGTGGAAAGAATTTAAAGACTTCGCAATGAAGGGCAACCTCATTGACATGGCAATTGCCTTTGTCATGGGTGGTGCCTTTGGCAAGGTGGTCTCTGCCTTCACCGATGGCATCGTCGCCCCGTTAGTTGGTCAATTGGCAGGAGGCGTTGACTTCAACAACATGAAATGGGTGCTCAACCCTGCTGTTGTTGGGGCCGATGGCAAGGAAACCGCTGCCGAGGTAGCCGTTAAATACGGTTCATTTATCACCAATGTGATTGACTTCCTAATCGTGGCATTCGTCATGTTCATGATTATCAAAGGCATGAACAAGATGAAGAAAGCCGAGGCTGCTGCGGCACCGCCACCACCACCAGCCGACATCGTACTCTTGGAGCAAATCCGTGATTTGCTGAAGAAGTAAGAGAACATTAGCCACAGGCTAAAATGCAAACGCCCCGCCAGTCTTTGTTGACTAGCAGGGCGTTTTTGTTTCTGGAAGAATTAGAGAAATTGCTGAAAAAGATAAACCAATCCGAGGTAGATGCACATAATCAAGTTTGAAACAAACATGCCTGCCAATATCTCTCCCTTGCCGGTCACGTCTTTTTTTCCGAGAAACACACTCAAAAGGAATTCACCCCATTTCAACCCAATAACCAAGGTCATCAAAAACCAAGGGAATATGGAAACCCAGAACCCCAATTGAACCAAGGTCAACAGGGTAGTCGTCAGCCAAGTTGTACCCAGAAATCCAAAAATGAAAATAACCCCTTGGATAAACTTGTCCCAGAATGTCCGCTTCCATTACCTGTGTTTTTTCATAAAACCAAAATAATTGCAAACGCCCCGCCGTCTATGTTGACTGGCGGGGCGTTGCTATTTACGATTTATTATAATTGAACAGTGAAGCAGCCACTGACTGCCAACTGCCCACTGTCAAACTGCCAACTAGTTCCGTGGCGCTCCCAACTTCACCCGAATATCGTCCGCAATCTTCAGCGCCATTTTGCGGAGCTGCTTCTTTTTACCGATGAGGTTGCGGCCATTCACATCAAACGTGTGCATTTGGATGTGCAAGCGCAAGGCATTGCCCGTGCCAGATGGACGAACCGTCAGGTGGTTGTACTCGCTGCCGAAGTAGAAGCGGATGCCCTCGTCGGGGAACATCCAGTCGTGGGTGGGCGGATAGACGTGGTCGTATTTGCCCGTGCGGTACATGGCCACGCCCGTGACCGGAACGCCGCCGATGCTCAGGCCGCCAGCCAGTGCGATTTGGTAGTAGCCCAGCGCCCGGCGCAGGATGGCCTTCTTCTGGCGGTCGCCCTCGATGCCGGGGTACTCGCCGTCAATCGGGTCAGGTTCGTAGTGGTTGTAGAACAGGCCGATTTCCTTGTCCAAGTAAATCTTTTTGTCCAAAATCTCGAACACGGTCGTGCCGTTGTCCTTGGCCCATTGGGCGATTTCGGCGAGGAGGATGGCAGCGAAAGTGCCGTCCTTGTCTCGAACGTGGCCGTTTTCACCGAGGCTGAACAAATCCTTTGGCGGGTTGCCGAGCAATGCGAAGCCGTTGCTTTGCTCAAAGGCGCCAAGGTTGTAGTTGCGGGCCTTGTCCATGTCGTGGCTTTCCATCACCACCATGTCCACCAGCGGCTGGTTCGGGTCTTTTTTGCCTTCTACCAAGCCTTGCACCAAGGTGCCGTTCCAGCTATCCCGTACGGCGGCGCTCAGTGCAGCGAAGCCCACCCAGGTTTTCACCACGCCCACGCCATGCTTTTTCGCCAAAAGCGTGAGCGCATCGGTGGTGGTGTGCGACAGCACGATGAACGATTTTTTCTTTTTGATGCCTTTGTCCAATTTCAGACGGTACCAAAGCAGCACGGCCCAAGCCTCGTCGGCAGGCAGCAGGGTGTAGTCGGCGCCATAGACGGCTTGCTGGTTCTCCGGCACTTTCACGGTGAGGGCGCAGCGGTCGGCATCGGGGTCGGTGCCGATGAGCACGTCGGTGGCGTCCCATTTGGCTTGGCCGTATTCCTTGATGAAGGCATCAACGGCCACCTTGCCCGCCCGCCAGTCGCCGGGGTCGGGTTGTTGCTCGAAGCCGGGGTCGGAGTTGAAGCTGGGGAACAGGCCGTTCAGGTCGTACAGCCCATTTTCATGGATGATATTGACGTTTTCAAAACCCACATCGCTCAAAAGCTGTGGCACGAGCTTGCGGCCAGCGCCGTGGTAAGCGCAGAAGGCGATGTTGAGCGCCTTTTTGGTAGTCGTGTCTTGCAGCAGGAAGTGCTTCACCTGGTTGCCGTAGGCGGCGTGGATGTTCAGCAATTCATCATGGCCGTGATAGTTGACGCCAGCGAGCTTTTCGCTGCCGCCGAGCCATACGACTTTGCCTTTGCCTGCTTGCGCAATGGGCGTGGTCTTGATGTCGTCGCTGGTCACTTTCACGATATAATTATTGTACATATCGGTGCGCTCCTCTGGGTCGAACTGCGAACCGTTGCCACAGCAGAGCTTGTAGCCGTTGTAGCGGTAGTCGTTGTGGCTGGCAGAGAGGAGGATGCCCATTTGTGCTTTCACGAAGGGAATAGCATAAGTCACTTCCGGGAACGGGCAAGCCTCGTCGAAGAGATAGACCGTGAAACCGTAGGCGAGGAACTCCTCGGCGATGGTCTGTGCGAAGTCGCCGCCCCGCACCCGGCTGTCGTAGCCGATGACGATTTTGTCAAAGCCTTTGTCTTTGCCGAACTTGGCCACGCCAGCGCTCGTGAGCAGCAGCACCACGTTGTTGATGGTGTTCGGGCCTTTGAGGATGGGGGCGTCGAGGCCCTCGTTGTTCATGCGCACGATGCTCTCCCGGTCGTTGGCCATGAAGCCCCGGATGCCGCCGGTGCCGAAGCTCATCTTCTTGCGGAAAGTGTTCACGATGTCTTCCCAGCGGCCCGCATCGGCGGCGGCGAGGATGCCCTTGCGCACATTGGGCGATACCCGCAGGAAGTTGTCATCGGTGAGCCACTGGTGCAAGAAGGTTGTGGTGTTCTTCTTGGCCATTTCGTAGCTCTGAGGGTCTATTTTGCCATCGGCGAGGGCGGCGTCGAGGTAACCATTGACGCCGGATTCGAGCTTTTCAAAGTCAATTTTACTCATGTTTCGATGTTGGATTTGCGGATTTACATTCGTAATTCCTCGATTTCAAGTTTCGGTTTTGGGATTTGGAGCCAACCGAAATCACAAAACTGAAACCCAAAATCGGATACGGGGCGAAGTTAATTTATTTAAAAAAAATGACAAGCAAGTTGAGTGCCGTCCATGGATTTTATGGCAGCAAAAAGAGAAAGATTTGGCAATTCTGCGAAACTGAAAAGGTGGGAGCCAAAAAATGGGCAGGTGATAAAAAAAAGAACGCCGGTCTCCCGGCGCCCAACTCCAATCGAATCGGTCAAAAAAGTTTTAGGTGTTTTGGCTGAATTATGCTTTAGTGATTCATAATGTAATCTTGGCAGTAGTTGCTGTAACGATATTCTTAAAGCCATTTTCTGAATAATGCGGTGCGAATGTCAATAATAATGATGCTTTGCGCAGCATCAAGAATGATGAACAGCGGATAAAAGGTGACAATCAACGGGTTTGGAACATGCGCATCTTGAGCCACTGCGTTTCCAGCTTTTCTTTCTCACTACCACCGAGGAAAATCATCAACGGCTGTGTACCGCAGAGTTCATGTTTGCCTAAATAAACTAGATTTTTAGACTTTCGGAATCGGCAACTACTGGCTAAGGCAGAAGGGATGGGCATGGACATGCGGAGTGCAGTTTGACATTTTAACACCTGTTTTAAAAACCCATAAATTCAGCGAGCGAAATCACCCATTTTTAAGGCACAAAAAAAGAGGTCAAAGCCTAGCTTTGACCCCTGAATAAACACCTAAAACCCTATTAAATTTGGGAATATATGGGGAGTGGTTGTTTCATCACCAATGACTTGATAATTATGTGAAATAATCGTAGATTGTTCATATTGAACCGAAAAAAAATAGTTTTGCAGAGAAAAAGTTTTCAGGAAGCCCAAAAACACTAGCATTTTTTGACCTCAGCCTTTTTTATCAAGCTAAAAACATTAAATTGCACCATATTTGCGTTTTAACATGTGTTTGGGCATCGGAGCGAGGGAAATAATGCGGTGTTTTGGCCTTATTTTTTCCTCTCTGAATCAGGTTGATTCCTTCATGCCTTTGGTATTCAGCAAGTTATGATGGCGGCTAAATAAAAACGGAGCAGGGCATTTTTTGCCCTGCCCAACAACAAAACGCTACCTGTAGAGCGTTTCGTTGTCTAAACAGTCGTATCATTTCACGCAAATACCAAAGCAAAATCACATGATGTTGAAAGCCCGTGTTTTTTCTTTAGTCGTAAGTTTCCTCATGGCCCTGTCTGCATTCTCGCAAGACGACGTGCCACAATTCACCGTACAAGTCGGCAACTATGCGAACCCCAAACCAAGCGATTTTGCGCAATTGCAGTCGCACGGTTTCCTGTACGCCACCAAGCGGCCCAACCACACCGACGTGTACATGGGCGGCTACGCCAATGAGAACGAAGCAGGCGAGGCACTTGCCACGCTGCAACTTTTCGGCTTTGGCAATGCCGCCATCACGAAGCTGAATACCGAGGGCGGCCAGCCCGTGTCGGTCATCCAATTGGCCACCAAGCGGTTTGGCGACAAAATCAACTGGGAAGAATACCTGACCGCAGGGCAGCTGTACGTGCTGCTCAGTGGCAAGCAAGTAAAGATTTTTGCAGGCACTTTCCCTGATGTGGCAACCGCAAAGGCTCAATTGGCAAAGCTCCAGAAAACAGGCTTCAAGGATGCCTTCGTCAAAAACGTGAACAACGTGCTGCTGCACGAGGTAGGCGATTTTGAAATGGGCGGGGCACCCAAGCGCCCGCTGATTCCGCTTGTTTTCGAAGAAAAAAAGGAGGACAAGGCGCCCGACCAGCCCAAGGAAATCACCACGCCTGCCACCACCAAACAAGATGCACCAAAGGCTTACGAAGAAGTAGTGGCCATTGTGCAACCCGCCAAAGTGGTGGAGAAGCCTGCCAAAGCCGTCGAAATGACCCCAAAAGGTTCGGAAACTAAAGCAGAACCACAGAAGGCAGAGCCGGTCAAAAAAGAACCCGTGAAGGTGGCAGAACCTGAAAAAACGGTGGCCAAGGAAGCTGCTCCAGCCGCAACGCCCGTCAACTTCGAGGCCAGCCTGCCCGACATCCGGCCCAATGTGAAGCGTACCTCGGCCTATGAGCTACAAAAAGCCCTGAAAGCAGAAGGCTCCTACAAAGGCTCGCTCGACGGTTTTTACGGCAAGGGCACCCGCACCGCCTACGACCTCGCACTGGCCAACAACCGCCAACTGGAGAAATACCGCATACTCGCCAAGTACCAGGCCCTGCCCGAACTCGACGCCAACAAAGGCTCGGTGCAGTACCACATCAACAACCTCTGGGACGACCCTAAGTCGGCCATTGACGGACTCGCCGACTCCAAGGCGCCCATCGCAAGGGCTTATCGGGCCTACCACCGCTACGTGACCGAGGGCCAAAGCAAGGACGTGAACTGGCTGATGAACGAGGCCATCAAAGAAGCTTTTGCGGGCAAAAAAACGGCGTTTCCGCAGTTCGACCCGACCCAGCGCTATGCCTACGAAGACATTGACCAACTGCTGACGCACCTGCGCTACATCCACGAGGTGAGCGCCGACAGCCCAGCGGCCCCGTGCTGGCTCTTCCGCAAGCACC
This sequence comes from Saprospiraceae bacterium, assembly GCA_025455635.1. Lineage (GTDB taxonomy): Bacteria > Bacteroidota > Bacteroidia > Chitinophagales > Saprospiraceae > UBA6168. The sequence goes on from JALOMF010000026.1 coordinate 8,640, forward strand.
CCAGCGCTGCGCTCAAGGCTTTTGGCCCGCAGGGCACCGACAGCAAGCTGAAGCTGCAAGCCTGCGGCGGGTTCTGGGAGTGGGAGGAAGTGAAAGTGCTGGACGCCATCGCACGTGACCTCAACGGCCTGGGGCAAACAAGCGAGGCGGCCGTTGCCAAGAGCCAGTCGCAGCTCGCCCAGCTCTACCTCACGCCCAAGGCACTCAACGACGAGGAGCGCAAGGCACTGGAGGCTTGGAACGCCAAACTATGGCAAGGCATTGAGGGTTGGTCGAGCCGTGACCCGATGCTCTCCGAAATCGCTACGGCACTGAAAATCAGCTACTTGCAAGCTGAAGTGCTCTTCGAAGACTTCTTCATGGATGCTGGTTTCAACGAAAGAGAAGCCAAGGCACTTGGGCTGCAAGCCATGAAGGTGATGGTTGGACATCATTTGGAGCGGTTTATTTAAACGGCTTTTGAACATAAATACTAGGCATTGGAGGCCCCGACGGACCAGTTCTGTCGGGGCCTCTTGTTTTTTAGTTGGAAATGCAGCTGACGTTTTTTGCCCAAAAAACAACTGCTGCTGGACAATTTTTCATTAATTTTGCTCCCGCAAAAAATCCTCCTCAACCCATATTTTTAAGCAATTTTAGACCTAACCAAATCCATTTCAGTATATGTTTTTTGAACTGACAGAAGAACAACAGGCGGTGCAGCAGGCCGCAAGGGATTTTGCCCAAAACGTGCTAAAACCCGGCGTCATCGAGCGTGACCGGGACATGAAATTCCCGAAGGACGAAATCCGCCAAATGGGCGAAATGGGCTTCCTCGGAATGATGATTGACCCCGAATACGGCGGCGGCGGCATGGACACCCTCAGCTACGTGCTGGCGATGGAGGAAATATCGAAAGTGGACGCCTCCAGCTCCGTCATCATGTCCGTCAACAACTCGCTTGTTTGCTGGGGAATTCAAGCCTTCGGCACCGAGGAGCAGAAGCTGAAGTACCTGCCCAAGCTCGCCACGGGCGAATGGATTGGCTCCTTCTGCCTCTCTGAGCCAGAAGCGGGCAGCGACGCCACCAGCCAGCGCACTACTGCCGTGGACATGGGCGACTACTACCTCCTCAATGGCACCAAAAACTGGATTACCAACGGTGGCAGTTCCAGCGTACACCTCGTGATGGCGCAAACGCACCCCGAAAAAGCGCACAAGGGCATCAACTGCCTCATTGTGGAGACGAGCTGGCCGGGCGTGGTCATTGGGGCGAAGGAAGACAAGCTCGGCATCCGGGCCAGCGACACCCACACCATCATGTACAACGACGTGAAAGTGCCAAAGTCCAACCGCATCGGCGACGACGGCTTCGGCTTTAAGTTCGCCATGAAAACGCTGGAAGGGGGTCGCATCGGCATCGCTGCGCAGGCTTTGGGCATTGCCGGAGGCGCTTACGAGCTTTCATTGGCCTACTCCAAGGAGCGGGCAGCCTTCGGCAAACCCATCTCGCAGCACCAGGCCATCGCCTTCAAGTTGGCCGACATGGCCACCGACATCGAGGCGGCCAAACTGCTCGTCTATCGGGCCGCATGGCTCAAAGACCAGGGCATGGACTTCGGCCCGGCCAGCGCCATGGCCAAGCTCTTCGCCTCCGAAACAGCCATGAAGCACACCGTAGAGGCCGTGCAGGTACACGGCGGCTATGGCTACGTGAAGGAGTACCACGTGGAGCGCCTGATGCGGGATGCGAAAATCACGCAGATTTACGAGGGCACCTCAGAGGTGCAGCGAATCGTGATTTCGAGGAACGTGCTCAACGGACAGTTGTACATCCCGATTTGGGGGAACAAAGTAGGTGAGCTTGCCTGACGGTAGTCAGGGAGGAATGAGGTATGGAGGTTTGTGGCATCAAGCCTTTACGACTTCATCACCAAAGATTTATAGCACAAATAGTTGGGCGGGGGCTTTAGGGCCGCCGCCTTTTTTGTGCAACAGCTTTTTCAAATATAGTGGCTGAAATCAATCAACGGCCAAGCCATTAACGCTATATTTGCCTATCATAATTCACAAAAAACGCTGCCCGTGCTTTTTGGCCTATTCAAAAGAAACAAACCTGCTACCGCCCCCGCCGACTTCTCCTTCCTCGGCGTGGACATGCACTCGCACCTTGCGCCAGCCGTGGACGATGGCTCCGACTCGGTGGAGACCAGCCTCGAACTCCTTCGGGGTTTCATGGAGATGGGCTACCGCAAAATCATCACTACGCCGCATACCCGGCCTGAGATGTTCCCCAACACACAAGCCGAACTGAGGGCCAGTTTCGAGCGGCTCCGACCTGCCATCGCCTCGCTGCCCATCGAGGTGGAAATGGCGTCCGAGTATTTCGTGGACTACGAGTTCCTGCAGCAGCAGGACATCAACAACCTGCTCACGTTCGCAGGCAAGCACCTGCTCATCGAGCTTTCCACCTATCAGGCGCCGCCGAACCTCTTCGACACCATTTTTCAGCTAAAAATAAAGGGCTACCAGCTCATACTTGCCCACCCTGAGCGCTATGGCTATTATTCCAGCGATTTTGAGCAGTTTGAAAAACTGAAGGATTTTGGCTGCCAGTTCCAAGTGAACCTGCTCTCGCTCACTGGCAACTACGGCAAGCCGACAAAGGAACTTGCCATGAAGTTTTTCAAGCACAACATGGTGGACTTCCTCGGAACGGACATGCACAATGTCAAGCATTTGGAGGGCCTCAAGGCGATGCTCCACGACGGCAAGTTGATGCATTTCCTGCAAGGTTATGAGTTCAAAAACGCCAAGCTGCTAGGATAGCCTGCCCACCACGGCAAACTAATCCGCCAAGTCGGACAAACTGCCAAGTTTCTTACCTTTGCGCCCATGTCCAGAATAATGGGAATTGACTACGGCACCAAGCGCACCGGAATTGCGGTGACTGACCCCCTGCAAATCATTGCTTCGGGGCTGACCACCGTGCCCACGCAGGAGCTGTTTGACTTCATCGAAAAATACCTGAAAGCGGAGGAAGTGGAGGCCATCGTGGTAGGCGAGCCGCTTTACCCCGACGGCAATCCAGCGCAACTTGCTCCGCACGTGAAGGGTTTTGTGAACAAATTGCGCAAGCAACACCCTGGTATTCAGGTTTTTATGCAAGATGAAAGGTTCACGTCGTTGGAAGCCAAGCAGGTAATCCTGCAAAGTGGCGCCAACCGCAAAAAACGCCAAGACAAGGCCCTTGTGGACAAAGTGAGCGCCGCCCTGATTCTGGAAGATTTTTTAAACAATAAGTCTTAATGGCCAACGATTAACGGTGGACGGTGGACGGCTTTTTGGCGGACCACCGTCCACCGTTGACCGTCCGCCGTCCACCGTCAAATATGATATTGCCAATTTACGCTTACGGCCAGCCCGTATTGAAGAGGGTAGCCGATGACATCACGCCCGATTACCCGGAATTGAAAAAACTGATAGAAGATATGTGGGAAACCATGTACCTCGCCGATGGCGTAGGCATCGCAGCGCCACAGGTCGGTCACGGCATCCGCCTCTTCGTCATTGACACCCACCCAAAGGAGGACGACGAAAAAGAAGAAAAAGAGGACGGCGAAGAAAAAGAGCCGCTGAAGTACGACCCGATAAAAAAAGTGTTCATCAATGCCCAAAAAATCGAGGAAACGGGCAAGGAGTGGGCTTTCGAGGAAGGCTGCCTGAGCATACCTGACATCCGGGGCGACGTGGACAGGCCAGCGTTCATCCGGCTGCGCTACCTCGACGAGCACTTCGTGGAGCACGAGGAGGTGTTCGACAGCCTGAACGCCAGGGTGATTCAGCACGAGTACGACCACCTCGAAGGCGTGCTTTTCACCGAAAAATTGAAGCCACTGAAACGGCAACTCATCAAGCGCAAGCTCGAAAAAATCCGCAATGGCGAGTGCAAGGCCGATTACAAGCTGAAATTTGCGGTGAAAAGATAAGGATTTGAGGATTTGAAGATTCGAGTATTTGATGGAAGTCTGCCCGAATCTTCAAATTTTCAAATCCTCGAAACTCCAGCCATGCAGCCCTTCCGCACCACTTTCCCCGCCTTCCGCAGCCCCATCAGCATCTCGCACACCGACCGGGCGCTCTGCATCGGCTCCTGTTTTGCGGAGCAAATGGGCACCAGGCTGGAGCGGCTGAAATTCCCGACCCTGGTCAATCCCTTCGGCATCGTTTTCAACCCAATTAGCATCGGCAAGTCGCTGGAGCGCTTGCTCGCTGGCGGCGGTTTCACGGAGGCCGACCTCGTGGAAAACCAAGGGCTTTGGCACAGCTTTGGGCACCACGGCAGGTTTTCGCAGCCCGACCAAACGGCGGCACTTGAAAACATAAACCGTTCATTTTCAGCAGCTAAGGCTTTTTTAAGCAAAACGAGCCGACTCGTGGTCACGCTGGGCACGGCTTATTTTTTTACCCTAAAAAAAACGGGGGAGGTGGTGGCCAACTGCCACAAGCTGCCCGCCGGGGAGTTTGAGCGGCGGCGGCTGGATGTACCGGAAATCGTAGCGGCGCTTTTGCCCATTTTTGAAAAACTGAAGGCCGAGCTGCCTGCGCTCGAAATCATCGTGACCGTCAGCCCGGTGCGCCACCTGCGTGACGGGCTGGTGGAAAACCAGCGCAGCAAGGCCAGCCTACTGCTGGCACTGGAGAAAATCGTTCAGCGGCTGCCCTTCGTGCACTACTTTCCGGCCTATGAAATCCAGCTCGATGACCTGCGTGACTACCGCTTCTACGCCGACGACATGGCCCACCCCAGCCAAGTGGCCACCGACTATATCTGGGGCTATTTCCAAGCTGCTTTTTTTGAAGAAGAAACAAAGGCGCTTTGCAGCAAAATCGAAGGCTTGATGACCGCATTGGAGCATCGGCCATTTCACCCGCAATCGGCTGAACATCAGTTGTTTGTGAAGAAAAAAAAGGAGGAAATACTGCAAATGGCAGCCACTTACCCGTACTTGGATTTCGGTAAAGAGCTGGCCTCAAGCACCTAGTGGCACATCGGCATGTCGCCCATTTTTGCCCAAAAAAAGAAGTCGCCGGGCACGTGGAAGTTCAGCCCACGGAAGATGAACAGCACCGCAAAAAAGACGAGGAAAAACGGGTAAGCCTTGCGCAGAGCAGTCCTGAATTTTATGCCCGCAAAATTGCCCGCCAAGCCCGTGGCCAGCATCAGCGGCAAGGTGCCCAGGCCGAAAAGCGCCATGTAGGCCATGCCCGACCCGATGCCGCCCGTGCTCAGCGCACCCACCACGGCCATGTAAACGAGGCCGCAAGGCAGCAGCCCGTTCAACATTCCAATGAAAAAAGAAGTGTTCACGCCACTGCCCTTCAGCAAGCGGCCAAGGTTGGATTTCAGGCGGAAAACAAGCTCGTTCAAGCCCGGCAATTGCAGCAGTTTGGTTTCCACATTGATGGAAAACAGGGCGATGACCAGCAGCATCACGCCCAATCCGATGGACATATATTGCTGAATACCAGCCAGTTGCAAGCCACGGCCCGCCACGCCGATGATGGCCCCGAAGAGGCTGTAAGTCAGCGTTCGGCCCAGGTTGTAGCGCAGGGCATTGCCAAGCATGGCCGATTTGCCACTACCCTGGTTGGGCAGCGCACAGGCTATCGGGCCGCACATGCCGACGCAGTGCAGGCTGCCGAAAAGTCCGATGGTGAAGGCGGTCCAGAGGAACATTGCGATTGCGGATTTAGGATTGCGGATTGCGGATTGGGGCGTCGCTCAATTTCAAATTTCCCATAATGGTGGTGCTGGCGAGGCCGAAGCCTACGATGGTCAAGCTGCTTAATGGCATCAAAATGGCGGCCACCACGGGACGTTATAAAGTGCAGCCAGTATCCATGCGGCATAGACGAGGTGGATGCCTTTCTTCGCAAATTCCAGGTATTCAGGGAGTTGCGCAAATGATTTGGCATCTAGCACGGCATCGCAGGCGGGGGTGAAATTGTTCACGTCCTCCGCTACGACGATGCCTACGTCGGCTTGGCGGAGCGCCCCAGCGTCGTTCAGTCCGTCGCCGAGCATGAGCACGATTTCGCCGTCAGATTGCTTCGACTTGATGAAATTGAGCTTGTCATGGGGGCTTTGGTTGAAATGGATTCGTGGCTCGTGATTCGTGATTCGTGATTCGTGATTCGGCGCA
>JALOMF010000453.1 GCA_025455635.1 Saprospiraceae bacterium
GGGTGCGCACCGCACCGGTTCGAGGTGCAGCGCACCGGAATATTTGTAGCCCCGCCGTACCCCATCATTCAAAGGGGCAGCGCCCCGTAATATTTGTACCATTTGCACCATAACCCATTCAAATTGCGGCGCACCGGAATATATTTGCATCGCCCGCACCACTGCCCGTTCAAATTGCAGCGCACCGGAATATTTAAGCATCGCCCCACCACCGCCCGTTCAAATTGCAGCGCACCGGAATATTTAAGCATCGCCCCACCACCGCCCGTTCAAATTGCAGCGCACCGGAATACATTTGCACCAATTGCACCACCGCCCATCCAAATTGCAGCGCAACACGATTTTCAAACCTTTAAAAAATAAACTGCCATGGCGAATACCTACACACAATGCTATGTCCACCTGGTGTTTGCGGTAAAACACCGGGACGCCTTAATCAAGAAGGAATGGAAAAACGATTTGGAAAAATACATCACGGGCATTGTCCAACACCACAAACATAAAATGTTGGCAATTGGGGCGATGCCCGACCACATCCATATTTTCATTGGCTACAACGTTAACCAATTGATTCCCGATTTGGTGGAGGAAATCAAGACGTCGAGCAATAAATGGATTAAAGAAAATGGATTATCGAAATTCAAGTTTGATTGGCAAAAAGGGTATGGCGCATTTACCCATGCCCGTTCCCAATTGGATACGGTGATTAAATACGTGTTGTCGCAGGAGGAACACCATCAGAAAAGGCCGTTCCGGGAAGAGTATTTGGAGATGTTGCGGAAGAATGAGATTGATTTCAAGGACGAGTATGTGTTCGAGTTTTTTGAGGGGGTAGATGGGTGGTGATGGAGGGTGCGGTGTGAATATTTCGGTGCGCTGCACCTTTGGGCGGTGGGTTGTTGCCCGGCTACAAATATTTCGGTGCGCTGCACCTTGGGGCGGTGGGGTTGCGGCGCTGCTACAAATAATTCGGTGCGCTGCACCTTTGGGCGGTGGGTTGTTGCGCTGCTACAAATATTTCAGTGCGCTGCACCTTGAACAATTGGGTTGTTGCCCGGCTAAAAATATTTCGCTACGCATCACCTTACAAATAAGCAGTACGGAAAGTGACAATTATCACCGTTTCTAGGTGACGGAAATCAGCAGCAACAGGGACTAGGCAGCGGTAGCTTTGTGCCGTCAATCATGTTTATTCACCAACTAAATGCTGCGAGATATGAAATTCTTTGAACTGAATTTTGCCCAAATGCTGATACGCTACTATTTGATGATGATGGTGATAATTATCGCCGGATTCAGTGGACAGTGGTGGCTGGCGGGTCTGTCGCTCTTCATTTTCCTTTCTGCCCTCATGGGCGCCCAATGGAGCAAGACGAAAGAAACAACAAAAAAGACCAAAGTGGTGCAACTCTCCGAGGAGCTTCGTGAACTTAGAAAAGCAAGCTGATAAGGCCACAAGCATGAAAAAGGGGCGAACCGACACCGGAACGCCCCTTTTTTATGGCTAAAACCCGTCGCCATCCAACAGGTTGCCGAGGCCGCCGAGCGGGCCGCCTTGTTCCCGCTGCTTGCCGGGGCCGCCGTAGCGGAGGATGCGGTCGGCCAAGCGGCTGATGGGCAGCGACTGCACCCAGACCTTGCCGGGGCCACGCAACGTGGCGAAGAAAAGCCCCTCGCCGCCGAAGATGGTGTTCTTCACCCCGCCTACGAACTCGATGTCGAAGTCCACGCTCTGGGTGTAGGCCACCACGCAGCCCGTGTCCACTTTCAGGATGTCGCCGACGCCCAGCGTCTTTTCCACCACCATGCCGCCAGCGTGCACGAAGGCCATGCCGTCGCCTTCCAGCTTTTGCATGATGAAGCCCTCGCCACCGAAGAGGCCCGTTCCCAGTTTCCGCTGGAACTCGATGCCCACGGCCACGCCCTTGGCGGCGCAGAGGAAGGCGTCTTTTTGGCAAATGACCTTGCCGCCGAGGTCGCAGAGGTCGAGCGGGATGATTTTGCCGGAGTAGGGCGCTGCGAAGCTGACCCGCTTTTTGCCGTGGCCGACATTGGTGAAGGCCGTCATGAACAGGCTCTCGCCCGTGAGGATGCGCTTGCCCGCACTGAGCAGCTTGCCGAAAATACCGCCCTGCTGTTGGGTGCCGTCGCCGAAGATGGTGGCCATCGCCACGTCGGCGTCCATCATCATGAAGCTGCCGCTTTCCGCCACGACGGATTCTTGGGGGTCCAATTCAATCTCTACGAACTGCATTTCCTCGCCGTAGAGCTTGTAGTCAATTTCGTGATTCAACATGTTGGTGGATTTACGATTTACGATTTTTGATTTAAGAGTGCGCAAGGCTTTGAAATTGATTGACACAGCTTGAGGCCGAGTGCTAAACTGATTTCAGCGGCTTGCGCAAGTTTGTTTTGATTGGTTCAAAAACCTCGCAAATATGCCGAAACGGGAGCTACTCGCTTATTTTTTTCTACAAAACAAGCTTGGCAACCGAAATTTGGATGGTTGGGCCATATCTTTTACAAATCATTTAAGCTTAAATCGCTGGTTTTTCCTTTTTCATCCTCAAGTTTGTGCCGAACATCTACCATTGGGTGGGTGATGAACCAAGTTGTTTTACTTCGCAAAAAATTATCCATGCGTGTTTTAACGTTTATCGTTGCAGTTTTTGGCTTTGTGTTGGCAAATGCCCAGCAGGGGCTGCTCAAGGAAAGCCTCAAAATCAAGAGCGCCATCCTCGGCAAGGAGGTGGAGTACAGCGTCTATCTGCCTGCTGGCTACGATGCCACCAACCGCCGCTACCCGGTGCTTTACCTGCTGCACGGCTACACCGACGACGAGACGGGCTGGACGCAGTTTGGCGAAGCCCAGCACATAGCCGACAAGGCCATCGCCGCAGGGGATGCCACTGCCATGATTATCGTCATGCCCGATGCCGGGATTTCATGGTACATCAACAGCTACGACGGCAAGGTGAAGTACGAGGACTTCTTCGTGAAAGAACTGATTCCGCACATTGACGCTGGCTTCCGCACCCGCCCTACCAAGGAGTTCCGGGCAGTGGCGGGCCTCTCGATGGGCGGGCACGGGAGCTTCCTCATGGCCACCCGCCACCCCGACCTCTTCGTGGCCTGTGCCCCATTAAGCGGCGCATTCTGGACGGAGGCCGAGGTCGTCGCCACGCCCGACGATACCTACGCCAATATCTTCGCCCACCTCTACGGCGAAGGGCTAAAGGGCGCCGAGCGTTTTACCCCGCATTTCCGCTCCTACTCTGGCGTGGAAATCGTGAAGGATGGCAAGGCGGAAGACCTGAAGAAAGTCAAATATTATATTGACTGCGGCGACGACGATTTCCTGATTGAGGGAAACATGGCGCTACATTTGGAAATGAAGAAAAAGGACATCCCGCACGAGTTCCGGGTACGGGACGGGGTGCATGACTGGACCTACTGGCGCACGGCCCTGCCCGATGTGCTGAAGTTCGTCAGCGCAAGCTTCCACAGATAAAGACACAGGGAGGGGTGGCTCAATGATCGCCTTTTAATTTTTTGAGCGCCCTTCCATTTTAACCATATTTTCACCAACCGTTTAATCATTATGAAGAAGAATCTTTTCATCGTTTTTACGCTTTTGACGGCACTGTATGCCTGCGGCGTAAAATCTGCGCAAAAAGGCGCTGCCTCCTCTGCTGACCTTGCCACTGGCAAGTCGCTTTACATGGATAAATGCGGCAAGTGCCACCCGGCTTTTGACGTGAAGTCTAAGTCCGTGGAGCGTTGGAACCAAGTGCTGGTGCCCATGATTAAGGACAAAGCCAAGATGAACGAGGCCGATGGCAAGCTCGTGGAGGCTTATGTTTGGAAGGAACTGGGCGTGAAGGGTTGATAAACTTTCACCGCTGTTTTCCGTAAAAGGTTCAAGTCATCCAAGGACTAGCTGCAAAGTGGGGACTGGGGTACTTGAACCTTTTTTTTGCCCGTTCGGGAAATAGGGTAGGGAAGCGTCCGGCATCCCTGCTAATTTCGCCGATGAT
>JALOMF010000454.1 GCA_025455635.1 Saprospiraceae bacterium
TCAAAAAACTGAAATGCCAAATCGCCCAGTTGCTGGGTAGGTGAGGTAGCGGCAGGCACCAGTGCAAAAAGCGCCGCCAAACTACCAGCCAATCCCCAAAAGCCGAAGGCATGAGCGGGTACAAAGGCAGCCTTGTGCTGGTTGTTCAGCACTTGTTGAGCGTAGAGCGAGGCCCAGGCTTGGCGGTAGCGGTAGGCCAGCGGGTTCCACCAATTGGCTACCACCGATACCTCGACCAGCAAGGCTTCCCAGCAAAATAGGGGATGGATGGGCAGCCATTTTTCCGACCATTTTGAGCGGTCGGAGTCGGTCATCGTATGCCAGTTGAGCAGCAGGTGGCCCAGCAGGGTAGCGGGCTGCGATTGCCAAGGCAGGACTTCGGCGGGTAGGTTGCCGTTTTGTTTCAAAAATTGCGAAGCCAACCAAATGCGGTCGGTGAGCCTAAGCGCCGACACCATGAAGCCGATAAAATAAACGACCAAGAACAGGGTGCCCACCTTGAAGCTGAACTCCGGCATTTGGAAGTCCAGTATCTGCCCAATGGACATGATGTTCATCTCATCGGGCAGCGCTGTTTTTTCTTCGGTAAAAAGCGAGGGAAGCAGCGGCAGCGTGCAAGCCAGCACGGGTACCAACCTGAGCCGCCAGCGGTTTGCACGAAACGAGCCGCCCCAGCCCTGTACCATTCGGCTGTAGCCTAGTAAGAGCGTGAAGGCTAAAAGTGACTCAAATGCAAACTGCGTAAAGGTTGGCATAAACGGGCGATTTTTCGAAGTGGAAAAGTAGGGAAAGCCCAAATCAAATTCAAGCCTTCGGGTAGGGTTTAACATTTCATTCTGTCGAAAAAAAACTGCGCCCAACTGGGGTTGGCTCATTTCATGCTGCCCACGGCCACCATTTTGTCTTCCACTTCGTGCACCAGTTCGATGAAATGCTGGTCCCGCTTGATGCCACGGTTGCGGTGGAAGGGCAGGTCAATGTGGATGTGCTGCTCGAACTGGCCGGGGTTGGAGCGCATGATGTAGATGTCGTCGCCGAGGTAAACGGCCTCCGAAATATCGTGGGTCACGAAGATGACCGTCGGGTGAAACTCCAGCCAAAGTTCACTGAGCAGCTCCTGCATTTGCAACCGGGTGTTGATGTCGAGGGCACCGAACGGCTCGTCCATGAGCAGTATTTCGGGGTTGGCCACCATGCTGCGGGCAATGGCTACCCGCTGCAACTGCCCGCCGGAGAGGGTAGGGTATTGGGCGAATTTTTTCTCGTGGCCTTCGAGGCCCACTTTTTTGATGATTTCCATCGCCTTGTCCCTGCGCTCTTTTTCGGCCACTCCCTTGTAGCTGAGGGCCAGCGCCACATTGTCGAGCACGGTGAGCCAAGGCAGGCTGGAGTACTGCTGGAAAACCATGCTGACCCTCGGCGCCTCCTCGATGGGCTTGCCGTGGATGAGCACTTGGCCCTCGGTGGGCTTTTGGAGGCCCGCCACATAGCGCAGGATGGTGGACTTGCCGCAGCCCGACATGCCGAGCAGCACGACGAACTCGCCCTGTGCGGGCTTGTCGGTGATGGTGATGCTTGCGTTTTTGATGACCCAATGGTTGCCGCCGTCGTAGGTCTGGCCGACGTTGCGAAGCTCGATGATGGGTGTGGCGTTGGTTGAAGACATTATTTTGCTTTTTTTTGTTATTGCTATCCAAGTTTTTCAACAAAATACTTAACAGCCCATTCTGGAATCCATTCGTTGTGAAAGACGATTTTCCGTTCTGGGGTTAATTCTGCTACTAGTACGGCTTCATCACCGGAGTTGTCAAAATGAAAGTACGATATGCAGCTTTTGCAGTATTTGCCAATGTTTCCAAAGAACGAAAATACCTTTCCATTACTTTGTTTTCAGGCACTTCATGCCCTCCTTTCATAACCCTGTTTTTTATCCTTGCAATATTGATAGCCGGGTGTTGCGTACACACAAAATAGAGGTAACACCTGTAGCCAAGTTCGTTAGCGGCGTTGAAAAAATCTATTTTGGAAGGGTGTGACATGACTGTTTCAAATGAAAAAGTAAATCGGTTTTTTAGATACTCCCAACGAACCATTTCGGCGACAAAAGCAGCTTCGTAGGAATTGCTTTCATTTTTGGAACAAACGAGTACATTGTCTGATAAGGTCAGCTGGATGTTCAATGCGGATTCATGGCTTTTTTGCAGATATGGCGTTTTGCTCAAATAAGCCTGAAATTGGTCAGGTGAAATCTGAATACCAAGGTCACTCAATTGGATAAAGCCTTTTTCACGCAATTCTTTTTCAATATTGTCTGCGTTCACGTAGTAACCGATTCGGTACTGCTGGCGAACCAAATTATATACAGCGCTCTTTCCTGACCCATTTGGGCCAGCAAATACCCTCATCCTATTCATTGGGTTTCCGCTCATAGATTGCGCCGATTTGTACTTTTTGAGAAGGTGGGACTTTGCCTAAAATCTCCCGCTTTCCATCCGCATATTCTTTGATTATCCATTCATTTTCTATGAATGTGATGGGCAATCCTAGTGCCTTTGCTTCTGCAACTGCACGTTTGCCAACCTCTTTTCCTATTTCTTTCAATGCTGCAACAATTTCTTCCGATGGAAGGTCTTCCAACTCGGAATCAGGGTACAGCGCTGGTTTCAAATCTGTTTTTTTCATAAAATAAATACGCTAGATAAACGGCTATTGAAGTAGTTAAAAACAAATTTTCATGACTGCTTGCGCAATGCCGACTGCACTTTTATTTCACCAAAAGCAATGAAAACTACCCCGGCCAGCGCACCAATGAGCGCAATAGTGCTCACCATTGGCAGCTTCGCAAAAAACACGGCCACTGCGAAAATGGCCAGCAGCAGGTAGATGCCGTAGCGCACCTCGTTGTTGCCATCCAGTACGGTTTTGTAGTGGCGGTGCGGGAAGAGGCGTTTGCCCAAATAGACGAAAATACGGTCTTGCAAAAAACCGATGAGCACGATGACGAGTACGATGCCGAACATCTCCGGCATCTGCTGGAGCCTGCGCTTGATGAAAAGCAGTGCGCCTAGGCCGCCGCCATCCTTGTTGATGTACTCGGCCACGATGATATACGTCCACGAAACGGCGGTGAGCACCCGTATGTCGTCGAGGAGGCGGCTCATCACGGCTGGGAAATAAACGGAGCGGATGGTCTGCCACTTGCTGGCGCCGAGCGTGTGTACGGTGGAGAGATAAACCTCGTCCACGTCGTCAATGCGGGCAATGACGGAGGGCAACAGGAACACGATGATGCCGAAGGCTAGGAAGGCCACTTTCATTTCATCATAAATGCCGAACCAAACGATGAAAACGCCGATGAGCGCCGTAAGCGGCAGGTAGCGCAGCGCATCCACGGGCTTGCTGAACAGCCCCCGGAACAGCGGAATCAGCCCCACGACGAAGCCTATCGGGATGCAAATGAGTACTGCCCAAAAATAGCCCTTGAGGTTGAGCCAGATGGAGCGGAGTGCGTTGCCCCATAGGTTGTCGTCGTTGATGAGGCCCGTGTAGCTGGCGGCCACTTCGGTCGGCAGCGGCACGATGGGATAGACTTTTTTGAACTCCGTGGCATTGGCGAATTTGATGGAATCGGCCCGCAGGATGGAGTCACGAAGTACCGTGTTTTGGAGGGAATCGGCGGTGAGCGAAGATGGCAGCTCGGTGGTGAAGCCGTCCACCACGGGCATTTTGCGGGAAAGTGCCTCGGCCAGTAGCCACCAGATGGCCAAAATGATGATAACACCTGCAACCCCAAGGCTCAGGCTCTGCGATTTGGTCAATTTGCCCCTTAGTTCAAACATGGTTTGATTTGATTTAAGGCGGGCAATTTACGTTGAATGTCGGGATTGCCAAACATGGCTTTCTACGAACCTTGTTCAAACTTCGGCTAGTTCATTTTGAAACCATACAGAAATAAAGTACAGGCAGTTCTTTGAAATCTGGAAAGAAAAAGGCAGGTGATATTTGTGTTGCGAAACAACAAATACTAACGAAC
>JALOMF010000027.1 GCA_025455635.1 Saprospiraceae bacterium
CATGAAAAGACACCTTTTGGCCATCATACTGTTGGCATCCCTGGCCTTGCTGACGCTCGTGCAGTTCAGGCTGCTACGGGCAGGCGTGTTGCTGGAGAAACAGCGCTTCGACCTGCGCACCGAGGAAGTGCTGCTGGCCGTGGCCGACAGCCTCAACCAACCCGGTATCCGCAGCAGCGACTTGATTGAGCGCCTAAAGGCCAACCAACTGGCAGGTGACACCCAGCTGGTGCTCGCCATTTCCGATTCACTGGATTTGCTGATTGCGGGCGAGCTGCAGAAAAAGGGCATACATGCCGACTTCGCCTTCGCATTCACGCCCGAATATACATTGCAGCCGCTGCTGACCAACCGCAATTTCCGTCCCGACAAGTTTGCGTTCAACCGCTACAAAATCAACATGGGCAGCCACATCATCGGCAGTTGCCATTTCATGCCAGTGCTCCATTTCGATGTGCCCAACCTCTTTGGCTACCTGCTGGGGGTGCTGCGCAACCTGGTCATCACCTCGGTGCTGTGCCTGCTGGCTATTTTGAGCTGCTTTTTGCTGCTGCTCAACATCCTCAACAAGGAACGTAAGCTCAACGCCATCAAGAATGACTTCATCAACAACCTCACGCACGAGCTGAAGACCCCAGCATTTTCCATCTCGCTTTCCTCGAAAATGGCAAAGGAAAGCCTGGCGAAAAACGACCTAGCACGAACTGGAAAATTTTTGCAATTAATTGATAATGAGAACAATAAGATAAAGACGCACGTGGAAAAAGTGCTAGAATTGGCCAGCCTGGAAAACCCACGCTACAACCTGCACAAGACTGCGATGGCTCCACGTGCGTTGCTGGAGGAGGTGGCAGCGGAATTTGCGCCAGCGATAAACGACCGGGGCGGAACCCTAACCATGCAGTTGCCCCCCAAAGCCGAAACTTTGATGGCAGATACCGAGCATTTGAAAAATGCACTTCGCAATTTGTTGGACAATGCCTTAAAATACAGCATTGGCAAGCCTGTCATCGGCCTTTCACTGGAAAAAAAAGACGCTTGTTTCCAGATTTCGGTCAGCGACAAAGGCCCGGGAATCGCACCCGTTTACCAACGCAAGGTTTTTGATAAATTTTTCAGGATACCAACTGGTGAGGGCCAAGCCAAGGGGTTTGGCTTGGGCCTAAGCTATGTCTTTCAAATAGCTAAAGCACATGGAGGAAAAGTGGTACTGGAAAGCGAGGAGGGCATAGGCAGTAGATTCACAATCGTCCTCCCTATTTGACAAAAACCCATAAGCAACTGACTATCAGTTATTTAAAAAACTAGGCTTTTTCAACCTTTGGCATCTTACATGCCTCTTCAGCCGTTTTGCCACAGACTGAGCACGAGCCGAATTTGTCGGCCAACATGGGGTTGTTGGAGGAACAAGACCCTCTAAATTCTCGCTTTTTGAAAATATAGCCAACGCTCATAAGCACAAAAGCAGCGCCGACAATTACGAAGATGGGCAGGAGAAGTTGTAGGAATTCCATGATGAACGGTTATTGAAAGTGGATGGCCAGCGGTGGACGGTCAACGACCCGGAGCGACCGGGCCACCGTAGGCCGTCCACCGTCCACCATTTTATCCTCCGTATTTCTGTTTCACTTCGGTAATCTCGTAGCCTTCAATGATGTCGCCTTCCTTGATGTCATTGAAGTTTTTGATGGTGATACCGCATTCCATGCCTGATTTCACCTCCTTCACGTCATCTTTCACCCGCTTGAGCGAAGAAATCTCACCGTTGGCACCTTCCCGGGTCGGGAAGATAACGATACCATCCCTGACGATACGGATGTGGGTGTTGCGGGTAAGCTTGCCATCCAGCACGTAGCAGCCTGCCACTGTACCGACTTTGGAGATTTTGTAAACTTCCCGTATCTCGACGTTGGCCACGATTTTCTCTTCCTTCGTAGGTTCGAGCAAACCTTCGATGGCCAACTTGATTTCCTCGATGGCTTCGTAAATGATGGAGTACATCTTGATTTCGACGCCTTCCCGCTCTGCCAGCTTGCGGGCCGAAACGGACGGCCGCACTTGGAAGCCAATGATGATGGCATCGGATGCTGACGCAAGCAGTACGTCGGATTCCACAATCTGGCCCACCGCCTTGTGAATGACGTTGACGTTCACGGTTTCGAGTGCCAGCTTGATGAGCGAGTCGGAAAGTGCCTCCACCGAACCATCCACGTCGCCCTTGACGATGAGGTTAAGCTCTTTGAAAGTTCCAAGTGCCAAACGGCGTCCGATTTCGTCAAGGCTGATACGCTTGGTAGCACGTGTGGCCTGTTCCCGGTTGATTTGCGCCCGCTTCGAAGCCAATTGGCGAGCCTCCGAGTCGTCGTCCATGATTTTGAAACGCTCGCCAGCCGTGGGTGCCCCGCTCAAGCCAAGCACCAAAACCGGGGCTGACGGGCCTGCTTCGGTGACTTTCTGGCCACGCTCGTTGAACATGGCTTTTACCTTCCCAGAGTGTTCGCCAGCCACCATTGGGCCGCCGACCCTGAGCGTGCCATTCTGAACGAGCATTTTGGCCACATAGCCCTTTCCTTTGTCAAGTGATGCTTCTAGCACCGTACCAATGGCGTTGCGGTCTGGGTTTGCCTTCAGTTCGGCAAGGTCAGCTACCAGCACTACTTTTTCAAGCAGTTCCTTGACGCCGTCCCCACTTTTAGCGGAAATATCCATCGACTGGTAATTTCCGCCCCATTCCTCCACGAGGATGTTCATGGAAGCAAGTTCTTGCTTGATTCTGCCGGGGTCAGCACCAGCCTTGTCTATTTTGTTGATGGCAAAAACCATCGGGACATTGGCCGCTTGTGCGTGGCTGATAGCCTCTTTGGTCTGCGGCATCACGTTGTCGTCGGCAGCGATGACGATGATGGCGATGTCCGTCACTTTGGTACCCCTAGCCCGCATGGCCGTAAAAGCCTCGTGACCCGGAGTATCCAAGAAGGTGATAGAGCGGTCGTTGACGGTCACTTCATAAGCACCGATGTGCTGGGTGATACCGCCCGCCTCGCCCGATACGACATTTGCTTTGCGGATATAGTCGAGCAACGAAGTCTTACCGTGGTCAACGTGGCCCATTACGGTAACGATAGGGGCACGTGGTTGCAGGTCTTCTTCTGCGTCTTCTTCTTCGTCTTCAAAGTCGGTTTGGTCTTCGACGCTGATGAACTGCACTTCGTGGCCAAACTCGCTGGCCACCAATTCGATGAGTTCTGCATCCAGGCGCTGGTTGATGGAAACGAAAACGCCGAGGCTCATACAAGTCATGATGACCTGCGTGGCTGGCACGTCCATCATGTTCGCAAGCTCTTGTACCGTTACGAATTCGGTTACTTCCAGCTTGTCGGATTGGCCCTCCATGTCCCTAAGCTCCTGTTTTTCACGGATGCGCTCACGGGTTTCCCGGCGGAGTTTTTGGCGTTTTTTCTTGCCTGCCCCTGATAGGCTGGCCATGGTCTTGCGGATTTGGTCTTCAGCTTCACGGCCAGTGACCTCCCGGTTCGGTTCTGGCCTCCTCCGACGGTCGCCAGAAGATTGTACCTGCCCCTGCTGGCCTTGTTGGCCTCCTCCTTGGCTTTGGCCTTGATTTGGAGCGCCCTGCTGTGACTGAGGGGCAACCTTTTTACGCTTGCGTTTGCGTTTTTCGGCTTCGCTGACCCCGTCAGAAGATGCCACGGGGTTGGTTCTGCCTGCGGCATCTGGGCGGTTCTGGCCGGACCGATTATCGCCAGGCCTATTGGTTCCACCCCGATTATTGTCAGAAGCCCTACCCCTTACAGGTTTGGGAGCCGGTTCCCGCTTCTTTTCAATGTCTATTTTACCAAGGATTTTAAGCCCCCTTAGCTCCGGGGTGTTCATCCTCACGAGGTCATCCCCTTCCGTTACTTCTGTCGGTGGGGCTACTACTTCTTCCGCTTTGACTGGTGGCACAGGCACTGGTTCTTCCGGTGCCGCAGGTTTCTCTGTGTCGTCAGCCTTAGCGACTGGCAAAGGTTCTGGTTCTTTTTGTGGTTCTACAGCGGCGGGCTCTTCTTTTTCAGGCTGTGGCTGCTCCTCCTTTTTGGGCCTTACGGGCATGCCTTTGCTGTCAAGGTCTATTTTACCCTTGATAATCAAGCCGCCGATTTGGGGCTTGGTAGGCTCTTCTGGAACAACGGCTTTTTCCTCAACGATGGCCACAACTGGCTCAATCGGAGCAACGGGAGCCGGAGCTGGCTCCACAACAGGTTTGGCTGGCTCTGCGACTTTTACCAACAGCTCCTCCTTCTTCACAGGTGGAGCTGGAGGAATGATGGGTGCGGGAGCCTCTCGTTTGATGAGTGGCGGCAGCGGGTCTTTCTTTATCAGGGATGGACGCACACCAATGGTCATGGCATCGGCTTTCACCTTCTCTGCCATGTCCTTTTGGTACTCCTTGAGCAATAGGGATTCCATGTCCTCCGTGACCATGGAGGTGGGCTTGTTGTCCAGTTGAAAGCCTTTGCCAGCCAAGAAGTCCACGATGGTTTGTGTACCAACGTTCAATTCCTGCGCTATTTTTACTAAGCGTTTACTCATTCAAAAAATATAAAGATGATGAACGACGACGGTGAGAAACACTGATCGGCGAAGGAAGTTCCCAACGTCGTTCATCATTCAGCACCTTTGTCGTTTCAGGCTATTCATCGAATTCGGCGGCAAGGATGTTAAGCACCTCATCGACAGTTTCCTCTTCGAGTTCAGTGCGCCTTACCAGCTCGTCTCTGCTCAATTCCAACACGCTGCGGGCAGTGTCGCAGCCGATGCGCTTGAGTTCTTCAATGACCCAAGGCTCGATTTCGTCCATGAATTCATCAAGGTCAACGTCGTCAATTTCTTGTCCGTCCGTGTTCCTGTACACATCAATTTCAAAGCCCGTCAGCTTGCTCGCCAGCTTGATGTTCGTACCACCCTTGCCAATGGCCAGCGACACTTGGTCTGGGTCGAGATAGACGCTGGCCCGCTTGTTGGCGGAGTCAAGCTCAATGCTCGTCACCTTCGCTGGCGTCAGCGAGCGCTGGATGAAGAGGCTCTCGTTGCTGGTATAATTGATGATGTCAATGTTCTCGTTGCGTAGCTCCCGCACGATGCCGTGGATACGTGAACCTTTCATGCCCACGCAGGCGCCCACGGGGTCCACACGGTCGTCGTAACTTTCCACGGCCACCTTGGCACGCTCGCCCGGAAGGCGAACGATGCGCTTGACGGCGATGATGCCGTCCTCGATTTCGGGCACTTCCTGTTCCAGCAACTTGGCCAAGAACTCGTTGTCGGTGCGGCTGACGATGACCACCGGCGTGTTGTTCTTCATCTCCACGTTCTTGATGACACAGCGCACCATGTCGCCCTTGCGGAAGAAGTCGCCCTTGATCGTTTCCGGTTTTGGCAACAGCAGTTCGTGGCCAGTCGCATCGTCTATGATGAGGAATTCTTTCTTGATTATCTGGCTCACCTCGCCCACAATCATCTCGCCCACACGCTCCACGTACTTGCGGTACACGTCGTCTTTCTCCAGCTCCATGATGCGGGAGATAAGCGTCTGCCGGGCAGCTTGGATAGAGCGGCGGCCAAAATCTTCGAGGAAGAGCTGCTCGTAGCACTCTTCGCCTATCTCGTAGCTGTCGTCAATGGACAGTGCCTCCGAGATGGACACTTGGCTGCGGTCGTCGGTCACCTCGCCGTCTGGAACGATCTGGCGTACCCGCCAAAGCTCAAGGTCGCCCTGTTGCGTGTTCACGATGACGTTGAAGTTCTCGTCTGAGCCGAATTTTTTCTTGATCAGCGTACGGAACACGTCCTCCAGCACCCGCACCATCGTAGGGCGGTCAATGTTTTTGCTGGACTTAAAATCGGAAAAGATATCTACTAAACTTATCATCCTTTTCTGCTAAAATGATGAATGATAAATGGTGGATGTAGGTATGGTAGTGTGTTGTTCACATTGGCCAGCCTTCATCGCCCATCAAAGTTAAAAACTGATAACTATCATGGTTTTCTTAACCTCGTCAAAGGGAAATTCCGTTTGAACTTCCTGCTTTTTCTTCTTTTTGCCTTCGAGCACCACCACGGTTTCGGTGATGGTAAAGCTGGTATCCGTGGCGGCCACAAGCGGCCCAGTCTTCACCGAACCATCCTTGAGGGTGACCTCCACCTTGCGGCCAATGTTTTTCACGTACTGGCGCTGCAACTTGAGCGGTCGGCCCAAACCGGGCGAAGAAACCTCCAACCCGTACTGCTCGCCGAGCCAGCCCCCTTCGTCAATGTGGTGCTCTAGGAACCGGCTGGTTTTCTGGCATTTCTCAAGGGTCATCCCACTGTCACTGTCAACGAACACTTCCAGTTTGTTGGCAGCGCTGAGGTGGAAGTCCACCAAAAAGCAATCCTCAAAACCCTCCTCCGCAAACTTGGCGGCGAGCAGCTCGTGGATTTTTTCTTCGATAAAAAATGCGTCAACAGCCATAAAGTAAAAGAGGGAACTTTTGTTCCCTCTGTCGTTTGGTTTCGCAAAGCGGGGCAAATGTAAACAGTTTTGCCGAATTTGCCAATCTGCTTGAAAAATAAGGGATTGATTGAATTTTTAGTCAGTCGTTTTTTTACATAAAAAAAGCCCGAAAGGCGAACCCGTCGAACTTTTTTTTGATACGTAAATCACTCACTACTCCCCCACCACAAACGTGCAGTGCGCCAGTACCCGCTCCGTGCGCTCCGACTCCAGCGTGGCGATGTAAAACCCGGGCATCAGCGACAGGCCGTCCGGCAGGTTCATCTCTGGCTGCGCATTGGCCACAGCGCCTAGCAGCTTGCCATTGGCAGCGTAAATTTTCAACAGGCAGCGTTCTGGCAGTTGGGCTTGGTTGGTGGTGAAACGGATGGCAGGGCCAGCGGGGTTGGGCACGGCCTTCAGGCTGAGTTTTTCGAGCTTGGCGGCTGGCTCTTTATCCCCATTTAAGACTCTACAAGCGGCAGGCAGTTGCGGTAAAAAACACTCAATCAGCGTCTCATTGTGGTACTCCAAACCATGCTGGAAGCAAAGCAATTCGTTGCCAAAATCAGGGAACGGCTCGGCTGCTCGGCCCAATAGCCCGTAACTACTGCCAATCCCTTCCATCCAGCGCTCCACGGGCATCCAAGATTCGGAAGGAGCGAAATAGATAACTTTCCGTGGTTTGCCTGCTAGGTCTTCCACCCGCACACTGTCCACGAGGCGATTGGTAAAGCCGTTAGCGCTTGGCACAAAAACGCTCACCACATCGCCCGCCACGAGGCCGAAATTGTAAAGCTCGAACGATTGCGCAGCGCCAGCGGGCAGGTAGCGCACCGAATTGCCAACTGCCCGAAGGCCACCCAAGAAGCTGCTCCCCGTCACGTTCAGCGCCGAGTCCAGCTCCAATTGCACCACTTGCGAATAATCGGTGCCATTGATGACCGTGTCCCCACAAATGGCCACGTGCGAAAAAATTGGACCGGCAATGGTCGTTTGCGAAAGCTTCCAGACGGCGTTGCGCTCTGGGAATGGCACGTTCTGGGCTAGCACCTTGCCGGTCCAAATAAACAAGAAAACTATGGATGAAAAAACTGTCTGCCGCATGAGTTGTGTCCGTTTAGGGCCGGACTCAAACTCAAAGACGAAGGCGGGAACCCCAAAGTTGGGCTGCGTGGGGTTAAAGAAAGGTTAAGGCAAATAAGCTTGATGATTGCGCAGCAATCTTATGCGCAATCATCAAGGTCCAGGTCGCTACGCAATTTCCCAAGTGCTGCCCCCAGCAATCAACCTGTCCAAATCGCCCTCGCCCATATTGCTGATGGTAGCCTCCAGTTGCTCATGCAATTGCGCCTCGTAGCAGGGCCTGTCGGTTTGGTAAAACACGCCGAATGGCCGGGGCATCGCACCCGCATCCACCGCTGGGTTATCGAAGAAACGGGCGAGGATGCCCGCCTTCACTTGGTCGGTATTGTCGTGCACCCAGAGGTCGTCCCTCGTGAAGCCGTCGGTGTTCAGGTCAACCACTTTGGGCGTGAACCCGTCCAGCCGGACGCCTTTTTCACCATTTTTACCAAAAACAAGCGGCTGGCCCTGCTCCAAAATCAGCGTCGTGTCGGGCTTGGAGTCCTTTTCGGTGAATACCTCGAAAGCGCCGTCGTTGAAGATATTGCA
Organism: Saprospiraceae bacterium; assembly: GCA_025455635.1. Classification (GTDB taxonomy): domain Bacteria; phylum Bacteroidota; class Bacteroidia; order Chitinophagales; family Saprospiraceae; genus UBA6168. Next base: position 8,207 of record JALOMF010000027.1, read on the forward strand.
GTTTTGGTAAATCTCGATGAACGAAGTTCCCCGGTGCGCATCGGCCTGCTGGAGCACGTCCTTCATGTGCTTGGGGTCACGGTCCATCGAGCGTGCCACGAAGGTAGCATCGCAGCCGAGCGCCAAGGCGATGGGGTTCACCGGGTGGTCAATCGAGCCGAAAGGCGTAGAGGGCGTCTTCTTGTGCTCCTCCGAGGTGGGCGAGTACTGGCCTTTGGTCAAACCATAAATCTGGTTGTTGAACAGCAGGATGTTCAGGTCAAAATTGCGGCGCAGCAGGTGCATGAAATGGTTGCCACCGATGGACAGCGCATCGCCGTCGCCCGTGATGACCCACACGCTGAGGTTCGGGTTGGCAATCTTCAGGCCCGACGCAAACGCCGGGGCACGCCCGTGGATGCTGTGCATCCCGTAGGTCTCCATGTAGTACGGGAAGCGGGACGAGCAGCCGATGCCCGAAACGAAAACCGTCTCGTGGGGCAGTTTGCCGAGGTCGGCGAGGGTCGTCTGCACCTGCTTCAGGATGGAATAATCGCCACAGCCAGGGCACCACCGCACGTCTTGGTCGGTGGCGAAGTCCTTGGCTTTCAATGTGTAGGGAATCCCGGATGGATTGGATTCGATGGCCATTTTCTTTAGATTGATAACGATTGATAAGGGTTGATAACGGTTGATGGGGGGTGGATAGCGTGACTTCGCTTGGCCCTCATCAACTGTTGTAAACTGTTATCAACCCTTATCAACCAAGTTTAAAACAAACTCAAACAACTCCTCGTGCGCAATCGGCGTGCCCTGAATCTTGTTGAACGGCACGGCGGGCAGCAGGAACTTGTCCCGGATGACCTTCACGAGCTGCCCGTTGTTGATTTCGGGAATCACCACGGTTTTGAAGCCCCGCATCATCGCCTCCAAATTGGCGGGAAACGGGCGCAGGTAGCGCAGGTGCGCATGCCCGACCTTGTAGCCCAGCTCCGTGAGGCTGCGGGTCACCGCTTCGCAAACGCCGTAGGTACTACCCCAGCCGAGCAGCAGCACGTCGCCGCTTTCGTGGCCCGACTCGATTTTTTGTGGGGGAATGTAGTTGGCAATCATTTCCACCTTGCGCTCACGGGTCTTCACCATGTGCTCGTGGTTGGCGGGGTCGTAGCTGATATTCCCCGTCACGTCCTCTTTCTCGATGCCGCCGATGCGGTGCAGCAAGCCGGGCGTACCGGGGATTGCCCACGGGCGGGCCAGCTTCTCGTCCCGCTGGTAGGGCATGAACTGGCCGCCGCCTTCTTTTTGCTCCGCAAATTCGACCTTCATCTCCGGCATGTCGGATGCCTTCGGGTAGCGCCAAGGCTCTGCGCCGTTGGCAATGTAACCGTCCGAGAGCAGGATAACGGGCGTCATGTGCTGCACGGCTATGCGGCAGGCTTCCGCCGCTGCCTCGAAGCAGTCAGATGGGCGGCTGCACGAAACGACTGGCACGGGACATTCCCCATTCCGCCCATAAAGCGCTTGCAAGAGGTCGCTCTGCTCCGTTTTTGTCGGCAAACCCGTGGAGGGGCCGCCCCGCTGCACGTCAATGACCACGAGCGGCATTTCGAGCATGACGGCCAGACCCAGCGCCTCGCCCTTCAACGCCAGGCCGGGGCCAGAAGTGCCCGTCACGCCGAGGTTTCCGCCGTAGCTGGCACCGATGGCCGAGGCAATGGCGGCGATTTCGTCCTCCGCTTGGAAGGTGCGCACCCCGAAGTTTTTATGCTTTGACAAACCGTGCAGAATGCTCGATGCCGGAGTGATGGGATAAGAGCCGTAGAAGAGCGGCAGGCCCAGTTTTTTCGAGGCCACGATGAGGCCAAGCACGATGCCATCATTGCCGTTGATGCTGCGGTAGCTGCCTTTTTCCAACTCGGCTGGCGCAACGGTGTAACGGTCGCTGGCCAGCTCGATGGTATCGGCGAGGTGGTAGCCCGCTTGGAGGGCCTTCACGTTGGCGTCGAGGATTTCAGGCTTATTTTTAAACTTGGCGTTCAAAAACTTCAAGGTCGTATCCAAGGAGCGGCTGTAGCGCCATAGCAGGAAGCCCAGCACGAACATGTTCTTGCAGCGGTCTTTCTCCTTAGTGCCTAGCGTTGAGTCGCCGATGGCCTCACGGGTCATCTTCGTCACTTGGATTTTCAGCACCTCGTAGCCCTCTAAAGTATTGTCTTCCAAGGGGTTCTGTTCGTCGGGGTACTTGGCAAGGCGCAGGTTTTTGGAGTCGAACCCATCCTCACTGACGATGACCGTGCCGCCTTTTTTTACCGATTTCAGGTTCACCTTGAGGGCAGCAGCGTTCATGGCCACGAGCACGTCGAATCGGTCGCCAGGCGTGAAGATGCGCTGGCTGCCAAAGTGCAACTGGAAGCCTGAGACGCCCGCCACCGTACCCACCGGGGCACGTATTTCGGCTGGGAAGTCGGGGAAGGTGGCGAGGTCGCTGCCCGTGATGGCGGTATCGTCGGTGAAAAGGCCGCCCGTGAGCTGCATCCCGTCGCCGGAGTCGCCAGCGAATTTGATGATGACAGACTTTTTTTCTTGCGCAGTCGTGGTCATAACGGTATATGTTTGGTTGCCTAACAAAAAAGAGGGGGCAACTTCATGGATATTTGCCGGAAAATTACGCAAGGCCGGGGCAATAGTTTAGTGATATTGCTCATTTTGGCAATAAAAAAAACCTGTCCGGGCAATCCGAACAGGTTTCGCAATTTGAAAATTTGTTACCAAGAAAAAATTTGCCCCCACCGCAAGAAATGGGAGCGTTGCAATTTGTAATTATATTTTTGGCGAAATCAAGCGATCTTCAATACCTTATTTGGCAGCATAGGCGTCCAGGTTGAAAAGACCCGCTAAAATTTCAGGATTGTCTTTGATGATGAACAGTACTATTGCAAGTGCGAGCATGGCCGTTGCCTTCATGATGCGGCGCTGGTGACGCCGGGCGTCAGCCTTTTCATAAGTCAACCATTCTACGAATTCAGGGGAAACGTTGGAAGGAAATACAGGAGTATTTTCGGCAATAGTGTTTGCTGCTTGCATAGTTTGTTGTTTTTGTTCTTTTAGTGAGAATTAAAAGGTAAAAACCGTGCCAAACTCGAAAATTCGCCCGACGAATTTCGGGTTGACTGAGAAAAAGAGGGAAGAAACGGTGTTATTCCACAATTTCGGGTTCTTGGGAAAACCGCTAACTTTGCCGACATGAAAATCAAGCGCCTTTACATCAACAATTACAAGTCGCTCGTGGACTTCGAGCTGCTGGAGCCGAACCCGTTTTCGGTCTTCGTTGGGCCGAACGCGGCGGGGAAGTCGAATGTGTTTGAGGCGTTGGAGTTTTTGAGTTATTCGAATGACTTGGATAGAGCCGATGATATATTCGGAGGTGCCGAAAACTACCTTAATAAGCAATATTTAAAGACAGATTTCCCTAATCGTTCAATTGGAATATATGATTTAGTGATTGCATTGGATTTTGGAAAATTCGATGTAAGCACTTATCTGCAATTCAAAAATGCCAACGGAATAAGGTTGAATGCACGAAGAAGATGGGGGAAGTTACCTCAACAGCAGTTTGAAACACATGCTGAGGTTTTGGAAAATTTGGATGCAATACGAACTGCATTTATCCAATCTTTCTCTAGACTTTTTGTTGGGAATTGGAATTATCTAAGGGCGCCAATAACATCTTCTAACAAATTAGCTTTAGATTGTTCCAATCTTGAGCCAGTCTTACATCGAATTCTCCAAGATGAAATAAAACGAGAGCGTTTTACAGATTGGGTCGAAGCGCTTATTCCCGGACTTGAAAAAGTTGAAGTTGGAAAGCATGACCTGAGCGGTGATTATTTTTTAAGTATTTTTGAGAAAAACCTTCCAGACCCCATCGGCAAACACCTCATCTCCGACGGCACCTACAACATCCTCGCACTACTCACTGCCGTGTTCCAAAACGACGAGCCACAGTTCCTTTGCATTGAAGAACCTGAAAATGGCCTCACACCTTATGTCCAAAGAGAATTGGTAGAATTTTTTCGAGAAATATGCGAGGAAAAAGGGCACTATATCTGGCTCAACACCCATTCTCCGTTCATTGTCCGTCAGTTAAAACCTAAAGAGATCATTTTATTGGACAAAAAAGAGGGTATCACGAAAGCAAAACAACTTGACCCTAACATAAAATTCAAGTCAATGCCGATGGACGAGGCTTGGTTGACCAACTCATTGGGAGGTGGGTTGCCATGGTGACATTAGGATTCATAGGCGAAGGCTCAAACGAGAAAACAGTGCTGGAATCCCCTAGTTTTCGTGCGCTTTTGGATAGGATGGGCCTCAATTACCTACCTTATGCCATAGATGCGAAAGGGGGTGGAAATTTGTTACCAGAATATATGGATGATCAAATAATTCGGATGCGGGAAGAAGGCGCTACCCGAATAATCATACTTGCCGACCAAGAGGATAGCCCATGCATCACATCTGTCAAAAATAGGATAGACCCAACTGGCCAGCATATGGTCGTCATCGCTGTGAAAGCTATCGAAGCATGGTTTTTAGCAGATACCAGCGCCATTTCCACTTATTTCGGGATGAACTTCAGTTGTGAAAACCCGGAAGCTATTGACAAACCTTTCATTTTCATCAAAGAACAAAAGCTTAAATTAACAGGCAGGGGAGTAGACCGTAAAAAACAACTTTGCTCCCGCATCCTCGCCTCCGGCTTCTCCCTAGAAGCCGCCGCCGCCCACCCCAACTGCCCCAGTGCCAAGTATTTCCTCGACAAACTCACAGCATTATCATCTTTGTCATCCCCGAAGGGGACCTAACAATCAAACAATTACAACAATCGTGACCAATCAACTCATCGAATGTGTCCCCAATTTCTCCGAAGGCCGGGACATGGCCATCATCAAGCTCATCACCGACGAAATCGAAAGCGTGGAGGGCGTCCGCCTGCTGGACGTTGACCCCGGCAAGGCCACCAACCGCACGGTCGTCACCTTCGTGGGCGCACCGGAGCCTGTGATTCAGGCTGCTTATTTGGCCATTAAAAAAGCAGCAGAAGTCATTGACATGAGCAAGCACAAGGGCGAGCACCCCCGCATGGGCGCCACCGACGTCTGCCCGCTCATCCCCATCGCCAATATCACGATGGAAGAAACGGCGCAATGGGCGCACAAGCTCGCCGAGCGGGCTGGTGCTGACCTCGGCGTACCATTATATATGTACGAAGCTGCCGCCACTTCACCGGAGCGCCGCAACCTCGCCACCATCCGGGCAGGCGAGTACGAGGCGCTGCCCGAGAAGCTGAAAAAGCCGGAATGGAAGCCCGACTACGGCCCCGCCGTTTTCAATGCAAAGGCTGGTGCAACGGTCATTGGCGCACGGGACTTCCTCGTGGCCTACAACGTGAACTTGAACACAACCAGCGAGCGCCGGGCCAACAGCGTGGCCTTCGACGTGCGGGAGCAGGGGCGGGTGCTTCGCAAAGGCGACCCCATTGAGGGTGAGATAGTGAAGGATGAAAACGGCGAACCCGTGCGGGTGCCGGGTGCTTGCAAAGCGGTGAAGGGCATCGGCTGGTACATCCCAGAGTACGGCGTGGCGCAGGTGAGCATGAACCTGACGAACATCGAATTGACGCCGCTGCACATCGCCTTCGAGGAGTGCTGCAAGAGCGCTGACCGCCGGGGGATGCGGGTCACTGGCTCCGAACTCGTCGGGCTGGTGCCGCTGAAGGTGATGACCGATGCGGGTCGCTATTTTCTCCAAAAACAAAAATGGAGCACGGGCGTGTCGGAAGAGGAGCTTATCCACATCGCCGTGAAGTCGCTCGGCTTGGACGAGTTGGCACCTTTTGACCCAAAGAAAAAAATCATCGAGTACCAACTGGCCGATGAGAAATCCGCCCCGCTCGTGCACCTAAACTTGCGGGCCTTCGCCAACGAGACGGCCAAGGACTCCCCTGCCCCCGGCGGCGGCTCCATCTCGGCCTACGTGGGTGCGCTGGGCGCTGCCCTCGGCACAATGGTGGCCAACCTCAGCGCTGGCAAGCGTGGCTGGGACGAGCGCTTGGAGGAGTTCTCCACTTGGGCAGAAAAAGGCCAAGCCATCAAGGACAAGCTGCTCCGCCTCGTGGACGAAGACACCGCCGCCTTCAACCAAATCATGGCCGCTTTCCGTTTGCCGAAGGAAACGGCCGAGGAAAAAGCAGCCCGCA
>JALOMF010000455.1 GCA_025455635.1 Saprospiraceae bacterium
CACCTTGCTTGATGCCTAAACGCAGTGGGGCAGTGGTCGCACGTTGGCTTTGCAGGTTTCTGACGCGAGCGATTGCCGCATCGGTGAGAGTAATCATATGAAATTTTCCTATGGATGAACTGGACTAAGAGCAATATTAGTCTTCTAGTAAGACAAGTGCAATACTTGCTAGGGAAACATTGGTGTAGCCAGCAACTTTGGCAGCCTTATAAAAAGGCTTAGTAAGAGGACATTTGTGAACGCCGAATAGACGTACACCCTGATCTAATAAAAGTCCAGTTTTGAAATGAAAATTGCGATGAAGTTTAACTGCCTTCGCCAGTGTAGATTTTGTTTTACAGCAAATCATTTTGTTTCTCCGCAGTAATCTCAAATTTTGACAACTATCTCTATGTTAACGCTAGTTCGAGTGAAGCTGTAGAGTTATAGAGTGGACGGTACGCAGGACGCACTAATCACTCTATTTACTTTATATTTGCCAAAACATCCGCACAGACATCTCCTCCAATCAAACTAGTCAAGAACTGACAAAACGACAGCTCCAATTTTTTGAGGTCATTACGAACACGCAGCCCTGCTGTGATTTTATTCATTTCACCACCTTCAGAAAAGCAAAATCACCATGAAAAGAACATTATCCCTCCTGCTTTGCCTGTTTTTATTGTCAAAAGCACAAGCGCAAACCGTCACCATCGCCCCACATGCCACGGGCTTCAACTGGCTGGTCGGTGTGCAGCGTGCCCCCGGCGATGCTAGGCTTTATGCCTTTCAGAAAGACGGGTTCATCAAAATCGTCAACCCCGACGGCAGCGTGAACCCGACTCCCTTCCTCGACATCAGCGCCAAGGTCAACAACAGCTCGATGAACGAGCAGGGCCTCGTCGGCCTCGCCTTCCACCCCAACTACCAGGCCAACGGCTTTTTCTACGTGTTTTACAACCAAATAGGCACGGGCACCAGCACCATCAGCCGCTACAAGCGCAGCCCCGGCAACCCCAATATCGCCGACCCCACGGAAGGGGTGCTGCTGACCTGGGAACACCCCCTGCCCAACCACGTGGGCGGCTGCATGAAGTTCGGCCCTGACGGCTACCTCTACATCGGTACCGGCGACGGCGGCGGCGCTGGCGACCCCAGCGGCAATAGCCAGAACCTGCTCTCGTTCCACGGCAAAATCCTCCGATTAGACGTGGGCAATACCGGCGGGGCCTACACCGTGCCCGCCGACAACCCCTTCGTTGGCGTTGCAAACACAGCACCCGAAATCTGGGCCTACGGCCTGCGCAACCCTTGGCGCTTCAGCTTCGACCGCTTCACGGGCGAGCTTTGGATTGGCGACGTCGGGCAAGACGAGCGGGAGGAGGTCAACTACCAGCCCGCCAACAGTCCCGGCGGCGAAAACTACGGCTGGAGCTGCAAGGAAGGCACCCTGGATTTCAACCCGAACCAGTGCTTTGCCGGGAGCGTGTACACCGACCCGCTTTTCGAGTACAACCACGACGGGCAAGAATGCAGCGTCACGGGCGGGGTCGTCTATCGTGGCACCAAATACGCCGACCTGTTTGGCAAATACCTTTTCACTGATTTTTGTGCTGGAAAAATCTGGACGCTCCAAAACGACGGCGTGCCCACGGTGGCTGAAGTCGGCAATTTCAACGACAACGACTTCACGGCCTTGGAAGAAGACAATGCCGGGGAACTGTACCTTGTCGGTTTCAACAACAACACCATTTACAAACTAACCAGCAGCAACTGCGCCCCCGTGGCGTGGCTGGTTGCGGAGCCGAACATTACCCTGCCACTGGGCGGCAGCGTCCAACTGAACGTCTATGGCAACGACCTGAACTACCAATGGATGTGGAACGGCAACCCGCTCAACGGCGCCACTTCCAGCGCCCTCACGGTAAGCAATGCCGGCACCTACAGCGTCGTGGTCACCAACCCCGCCAACGGCTGCTCCAGCACCTCGAACACCACCGTGGTGACGGCCCCAGCGCCACTTGCAGCTTCCGTCAGTGTCCAGAATGTCTCCTGTTTTGACCTTGCAAACGGCACGGCTACCGCTGTGGCAACTGGCGGCACCCAAAACTACAGCTACCTCTGGGGCAACGGCGCAACAACTGCTACCATCACAGGGCTTGCACCGGGGGCTTACACGGTCACTGTGAGCGACGGCAACAGCAGCGTGACGGCGACGGCCACGGTTACGCAGCCTGCTGCCGAACTGTTCATAGATTTTGACTTGATTGCGCCCACCGAGTTAACAGCCCCAGATGGCGCTGTCTGGGCGATTCCATCCGGTGGCACCCCGCCTTACCAGTTTTTATGGGAGGATGGAACGGTCAGCGACACACTGAACAACATAATGGCCAATGTCCAGTACATCGTTACCGTTACCGACGCCAATGGCTGTATCGGTGAGAATTTGTTCATCCTTTTTTGGGATGCCACCGAGAACCCTGAACAGCTGACCAGCTTGGCACTCTACCCAAACCCCGTTGCCGAGCGGCTCCATGTCACACTTGAGCTTGCGCAAAGCGCCCAAATCGGCATCGCCATCTTCGATGGCACGGGCAGGCAGCTGTCCACTTTGCTGCCCTACGGGCAAAATGGGGCAGGTGCATTGACCGTCGAGGCAAGCACCGCTGCCCTGCCGCCGGGCACGTATTTCGTTCTGATAAATGTAGAAGGTGAAATGGTGGCCAAGAAATTGGTGAAGTTATAAGGCGTGTTTTTGGGTAGAACATATACTTTTGTCCTTGGTATTGAACATGCATTAAGGTCAGGCTATTTTAGTTTGGTATTGACCCAGTTGCTGCGTATCAATGCCATTGCCCAAGGATGCCTATTTTTCTTCACCAAAATCTCTATTTCGTAAGCTGAGTTCTCAAATTTGTCAGTAAATAAGCTGCTGTGGGCGAGGAAGTTCCAAGCCGCTGTTTCCTAAAAATTCGAGTACTTGGTTAACGGTGGGATTATACCATTTTATTTATGAGACCTTACCTGTTATCCTTCCTCCTGCTTGCCGTCGGGTTGTCCATGACATCTTGCGTCAGCAAAAAGCAATACGCACTCTTGCAGAAAGAGCTTGAAACTGCCAACAGCGACCTCGGAAAATGCGGCGTCAGCCTGAACGACTACATGGCCCGCCTTACGTTTTGCGAGCAAGAACTCCGCCTTAGCCAAACCACTGGCCAGGCTCGCCAAGAGCAATTGGCGGATTTACGGAGCCAGCTTGCCGATTGCAAAGCGCTGCGGGACAAACAACTCAGCCAAGTTGGCGACCTGACCGTGCTTTCACAGTCCGCCAATGCGAACATCAACGAGACGCTCCGCCAACTGGAGGGCAAGGACAAGTACATCCGACTGCTGCAAGCCGCCAAGACCAAGGCAGACTCCATCAACCTCGCCCTGTCCGTCAACCTGAAAACCGTGCTAAAAGACGGCATTGAAGACCAGGACGTGGAAGTGAAAGTGGACAAAACCGTGGTGTTTATCAACCTTTCAGACAAGATGCTTTTTGAAAGTGGCAGTGCCAAAATCACTTCAAAGGCCGACGCTGTGCTTGGCAAAATCGCCCAAATCATCGCATCGAGGCCCGACATGGAAGTGATGGTGGAAGGCTACACCGACAATGTGCCGATTAAAACCGCCTGCTTTGACGACAACTGGGACCTCAGCGTGAAACGCTCGACTTCCGTCGTGCGTGCCTTGCAGACGACCCACAAAGTGGACCCGAACCTGCTCATCGCTGCCGGCCGTGGCGAGTACAACGCTCTCGCCAGTAACAGCACAGCGGAAGGCCGCTCCACCAACCGCCGTACCCGCATCATCATCATGCCGAAGTTGGACCAGTTCTACGATTTGCTGAACCCGAACTTGGCGCCTAAGTAAGCAAAATGGGCTTTGCGCTAAAGCTTGATAAGTAGGTCATTGAAATTAGTTTAGATTTCGATTGAAGTCTAAGTTGTTCAAAATCAACGACTTGTGCCTCGTAAATCGTAAATCTAAAATCGTAAAT
>JALOMF010000456.1 GCA_025455635.1 Saprospiraceae bacterium
GATTTTGAAGGCGGTTCAGCTAGGCCAGTAAAGGCATCTTTCACCCAAACTTAACCCTGCCTTCCAATCGACTTAATGCTGCCAGCCTACTTTCGTGTCGACCCTATTTTACCACGATAAGTTACATGGCTAAAAAAATACTCTTCATCGGCGGCTCCCTGAACCAAACTACGATGGTGCATCGCATTGCTGAGGTCATGCCGGACTGCGAGTGCTGGTTCACGCCCTACTACGCCGATGGGCTTTTGCAGTGGCTGGCAGATCGGGGCATGATGGGATTCACTATCCTGAGCATTAAAACCCGGCAAGAAGCTGAATCGTATTTTGAAAAGAACGGACTGCTCGTTGACTTAAAAGGCAGTCGCAACAACTACGACCTCGTCGTGACCACCAACGACGTCGTGCTGCCGCAAAACGTGCGCGCTAGACAGTTTGTACTAGTGCAGGAAGGCATGATGACCCCCGAAAACCTCGCTTACCACCTCATCCGAGCGCTGCGGCTGCCCCGCTACCTCGGCAACACGGCCATGACGGGCCTCAGCCACGCCTACCAGCGCTTCTGCGTGGCTTCGGAAGGGTTCAAGGAACTCTATGTGCGCAAGGGCATTGACCCTGCGAAAATCGCCGTCACGGGCCTCCCAAATTTCGATGACCTCGAAAAGTACCGGCAGAACGATTTCCCGTTTCACAAATACGTGCTCGGCGCCACATCGTGGCTGCGCGAAAGCGGCCAATACGAAGACCGACGGGGGTTCATACTGAAGACTTTGTCCATTGCCGAAGGTCGCCCGGTGATGTTCAAGCTCCACCCACGGGAGAACCATGAGCGTGCGCGCTGGGAAATCGAGCGCTATGCCCCCGAAGCCACGATTTTCCATGCTGGCAATACCAACCACATGATTGCCAATTGCGAAGCAATGGTGACGAAATACTCATCGGTGCTGCTGACGGCATTGGGCCTCGGCAAACCCGTACATAGTGATGTGGACTCGGCTTTTCTGGAAAAGCTGACCCCTGTGCAAAACGGCGGGAAGTCGGCGGAAAGGATTGCGGGGATTTGTCGGGAATACTTGTAAATGACTTTTATGAAAATACTCATCGTCGGTTTCGGCTCCATCGGTAAGCGGCATTTTGACAACCTCGTGGCGCTCGGCTACCGTGATTTTCAGGTGCTGACGAGCCAAGACTTGACGGCTTTTGAAGACCTGCATCGTCTTCGGCTTTGCAAGGAAATCAACCTCAACGATGCCCTCGCAAAGCGACCCGACGTGGTTTTCGTTTGCAACCCAACTGCACTGCACCTCGAAACGGCATTGGCTGCAGCTGAAGCCGGTTGTTCCATTTTTTTGGAAAAACCCGTGTCGCACAACCTCGTCGGCCTCGAAAAACTGGCGGCCTTGGCCGAGGTAAAACAATTGAAAATACAAGTGGGCTTTCAATGGCGCTACCACGGCGTTTTGCGCGGAATTCGGTCAGCCATTGCCGAAGGCAAAATAGGAAGGCCCGTGGCTGCCCATGCGCACTGGGGCGAGTGGCTTCCCGGATGGCACCCCTGGGAGGACTACCGCCAAGGCTACGCCGCCCGCACCGACCTTGGCGGCGGTGTGGTGCTCACGCTCTGCCACCCCTTCGACTACCTGCGCTGGATGCTGGGCGAATGTGAGGTGGTATCGGCAGTGGGCGGCCAGCTCTCCGGCCTTGAACTCGACACGGAGGACACGGCGCTAACCACCTTGCGATTCCAATCTGGGGCCGTCGGCTCTGTTTACCTCGACTATGTGGGCCAGCCGCCCAAGCACACCCTGCAAATCATCGGCAAAGCGGGTCGCATCGAGTGGGACGCCCTTTGCGGAAGCGCAAAAATCTATACCCAAGGCGGAAGGGCATTTGAAATGTTGATGCCGGGCCGCTACTTCGAGCGCAACGAAATGTTCCTGAACCAGACCGCCGATTTCATGGATTGTATTCTTCAGGACAAGACGCCCACTTGCACATTGCACGACGGCATCCGGGCTTTAGAGCTTTGCCTTGCGGCAAAATCACATATTGAGAAAACAACAACATTCGCTAAGGAACCGCACATCAATGGTTTCACAATTTAAAAATGATTCAAGCATGGAAAAACAGCACATCGTAGCCATCATTCCCGCCCGCGGAGGTTCTAAAAGCATCCCCCGGAAGAACATAAAATTCCTGAACGGCATCCCGCTGCTGGCCTTCAGCATTGCGGCAGCTGAAAGGTCAAAGCTCGTTGACCGCATCATCGTGAGCACCGACGACGAGGTGATTGCCGACTTGGCAAGGGAATGGGGGGCTGAAGTGCCTTTCCTCCGCCCCAAGGAACTGGCAGAGGACAGCACCACCGACTTCCCAGTAATAGAGCATGCCGTACGGTGGCTCGAATTCAACGAGGATTACCGTTCCGAAATCGTCGTACAGCTGCGCCCTACCTCGCCGCTGCGCCCGCCGGGCTTGGTGGATGAGTCTATCCAGTTATTGCTCCAAAACCCAAGCGCCGACAGTGTTCGGGCAGTAGCGCCATCCGGCGAAAACCCTTTCAAAATGTGGGAAATCGAGGACGGCGCCTTGCAGCCGCTGATACACACCAGTTTCCATGAAGCTTACAATATGCCCCGACAGGAATTGCCTTCAACTTATTGGCAGACGGGCCATGTGGAGGCCATCCGTTTCAACACCATTGTGAAAAAACAGAGCTTGACGGGTGATGTGATACTGCCCAGCATCGTGCCGCACGACTACGCCGTTGACCTCGACAACCTCCAGCAGTGGTCCTTTGCCGAATACTTGTTGGAGCAAGGCAACTTGGATGTGGTGAAACCGCTCCGTCGCGACTGGTTTGGGCACAAGTTTGGGCAGCCGGAGGGGGCATTTGAGTTTTTTAAGGCAAAGCTGCATTGAGTGGCGAAGCAATTTCATCCATGGTGAACCTTGATAAACTTCTCGGCCGTTTGTTGCCCATCATCAGCATTGGGGTGTTGGGGAATTTGGTCTTTGCCTGGTTCACCACCGACTACAAAGCGGCTGGGGTTCCGGGTTTTTCAATTTGTTGGCTGTTGGTTGCCATGTTTTTAGCCTTGCTTCCCTGGGCCTGGCACACGCTACGGCTGGCCATTTGGGGCAAGTTTTTTGGGGTAGCAATTCCTTGGAAAAACCTTTTCCGCATTGCCGTAGCAACTGATGTGGGCAGCGTACTGATGCCCGCGGCCGTAGGCGGGGCGCCCTTGAAGATGAGCATGCTGGTGCAACAGGGCTACCGACCCGGCCAAGCCGCCACGTTGACGCTTTGGGGTAGCATAGAAGATTTGATGTTTTATACAATGGCCATACCCGTTTCTCTTGTGCTTACCAAAAACTGGGATAACCCGCTTTGGGTGCCCGTTGGCCAGTTTTTCAAGAAAAACAAATGGCTTGTAGCTGTCGCGCTGCTTGGGCTTGTTGCCCTATTTTTCCTTTTAAAAAAACTGATGATGCGTTCAGGCTCAATGATGGCCTGGCGCAAAAGGCTTCGGAATTTGTTGTCGGAATGTCGAGCAGCATTTGGGCTAATCCTGTCGAAGGGGCGTATGCCTTTCATTTGGAGCCTATTGGCTAATTCGTTTCAATGGCTGACCCGGTTCTGCATCCTCTTGGCGGTCGTGCGGATGATGGGGCTAGAGGCTGACATGGCAAAACTACTGCTGCTGCAATGGATGGTGTTCGTTGCCATGCTGGTAACGCCCGTACCGGGCGCAACTGGTGGCGCAGAAGCCGCCTTTCTGCTCGTTTTTTCGGCAAGTTTGCCCGTGGGGATGGCAGGCATGGCCATGTTGGGCTGGCGGGTAATGGCCTACTATTTTATTTTGGTGGTGGGCGCTGGCATATTAGTTCTGCAAAAAGCATGAAAACAACCTTATTGCAGACTTCACTTCTTGTGGCCAAACATATTCAGGACGATACCACAGGCCGAATAATCCCAGTTATGTTAAGCAAGATAAAAACAGGTGGCTGCTTAAAATGTAGGAAGCTCCTACTCACATTTGAAGGAAAAGCGCTGATGTAGGCTTGATGAGGGGTATTTTAGACATGTTCGATACGCTGCATATTTTGAGAGCGAGCATGTAGTTGTTTGCACAGGAAATTGAGTCGTTGGGTAGAAAAACCTGTATTAAATTAAATAAATAAAACATATAATTGAAGCAAAGCACGGTTTTGGCAGCACCCTAAATCAGCAACCAATCCCTAGTTCCTGATTGGTTAGAAAACAGGGCAGCTTGAGACGTGTCCAAGTGCTTTATTGGAGAAAAATCACCAGTTGTAATATGGGGAATCGGTTAAGTATCAACCAAGGAACCGTCGCCACTGGTCCCGACCCCGTTATTTACTGAAAATCAGCCGCATTACGTCCCTGCGGGACGAAGTACCAGGGCCAGTAAATAGACTTCAATTGAAGCCGCAGCACTACCCTGCTTGGCTAACTGTATGATTATTATTGTGTTTGTTTATACTCATCAATTTGGCCGGGCAGATAGCCCGGCTTTTTTTGTGCGTTGAATGTAACCTTGGCCAAGCGTGGCGGTGCGAATGAGGTGCCATAAAGACTAGGCTCACAATCATGAAAGTGTAGGGCCAGTCCTAAAACCAAGGCCCCGTTTAGGAAGCCGAAAAAAGACGAGCGCTGTGTAGAGGAGTTCGGAATAATTGCCAATTATGCCAAACAGAAACAGTTTAAGCCCATTGAGGCGAGATTAGGCACCACTTTAAACACCGTCGTTCCTACCTCCGTCCTTAAAAAAGCTTTCATCGCATAGGAAAACCAAGCTCTTCGTCGCTAAGGTTGGATTTCTCTCTTTGGACTGCCTGTATATTTGCGAAGTATTAACAACCTGCTCGTTTAATTACTTACCTGGTCTTAACTATTAAAAACTTAGTCCTCAGATTCCTTCAATGCTCATGTTGTGTGTCAACAACTGTATCAGCATTTTAATTGAATAAATTAATGACTCAGTATTGCGAGTCTTGCGCTCGTTTTTTCAGGAATTAAACCTGAAAAAATTTAGGGATGCAAAGTTGTTATTTCATGGTGTATATGAACAAGCACTGCAATAATTTTCCCATTGCTAAATATTTTTTTGACAATTTATCAACAAACAATTAGTCCATTATGAACTTACACACCACTGTGTTTCTTAATGAACAGCTCCGAAGCTGTCCTACCCATCCTAGCAAAACGGGATGCCTTTTAGGCATTGCGCTGATTCCATCTCATGGATTTAAAATTCACAATGGTTGATTACCTCGCATGAGTCTTCCATAGCTTGCATATTAGGCATCTACACATTCGTATCCATAAAACTTAGTTGGACAAAGTGAGCAATCCGCTTTTATGAAGGCATTTGTGGCTTCGTGAACAGCGGTTGCCATTGCCCAAAAACTATAAGCCCATTGGGTGTACAGGTAAAGCATTGGTCATGTTCAGTTTGAGGTGCCTCAACTCAACAAATTGGTATAAAAACAAAGAACTTCTAGTATATCATTTTTAACACTGGCTGCCATCCCCCGATGGTAGGCATACAAACACTTGAACGACATTTATGTCAACACAGAATTTTTTTACACAAACCCTTAATATCCTGGTTGCTTCCATAAGCAATAGCATAGGATATTTCTTGCATGAGCCTATGGGTAGGTCGTTGCAAAGCGGGCGAACGATGCGCAGCTTTGCCGCAATGGCTTGCCTTACGGTGCTTGCAATGGGCTTTAGCAACGAGGCCGAGGCGCAGAAGTTCATCAAGCAAACAGCCACCGGTTCTGGTAATGGCTCTAGCTGGGACAATGCGATGGGCGCTTCGTCGTTTAGGTCCGCCCTTGCTGGCGGTGGCACCATTTATGTTGCTGCCGGCAATTACAACGTTGCAGCGGCATTTGTATCGAATGCCGTTCAGCTTCCTGCCGGAACAACTGTCCAAGGTGGATTTCCTGCATCTGCAACGGGCACATCTACCAGTGGCTACAACCCTGCAACCAACGTGACCAGGATTGATGGCCAGGACAAAATGATTATGACCATTCTAAACGGCACCTATGTCATCAAAGGCATTGTGTTCGACAATGCCGAGGGATTAGGGGCCGGTGGCCCTTGTATCCGGGCGCTTGCCGGTGGCCTGGTTTACAATTGGACGATTGAAGACTGTGTCTTCAAGAACACCACAGGCAGTGGCGGCGGGGGCGGTGCTGTTTGGCTGCATGGCTCTTATATCCAAGGGTCAAAAATAAAGGTCAAGAACTGCGTATTTGACAACAACCAAGCGATAGCAGGCTCTTATTCTGGTGGCTTGACCATTCAGAGCGTTGCCAACAACACATCCATCAGTGCCGCTACCAACAACGGTACCGACTACGTGGTGGAAGGTTGTAGCTTTTTGAACAACCGAGTAACTGCCGGTGGCTCAGGTGGTGCTTCCATGATACTTTCATGCGCTGGTATCAACTATGTCAACAACTCATTTTGCGGCAACTTCGCCAACAACGACGCTGGGGCATTGCTCGTAAGCAGTGTGCAGAAGTTCAAAATGTCTGGCTGTAGCTTTTCAGGCAACAGCAACCAAGGACAATGGTCGCCAGCAGTTTGGATACTGTCTTCTCCAGAATCCCAAGTGCTGAACTGCACCTTCGTTGACAACTTTTCAGCGGCTGGTGCACTTAGCAACAGTGCAGGTGGTGGCTTGGCCATAGAGAGTGGCACTTCCCATTTGATTAATGGCTGTAGTTTCTACAACAACAGGGTTAACAATAGAGGTGGTGGTTTCCAATTTAGCGGTGGCGGTAGCTTTTCGCTCCAAAACTGTATTT
>JALOMF010000457.1 GCA_025455635.1 Saprospiraceae bacterium
GCGCTGTTCAGAAAAGTATTTTAGCTACTCCCATACCTGCTGTAATATACTTTGGATTGAGCAGAGGTGGTAGTTTGTCGGCAGCAAAATTCAAGTTGCAAAAAGGAGTATATGCCAGTGTTGAGTGCTGTGGCTTTGATGCAAAATGCGAAGTGGTTGATTATTCAATCATCCATATTACCCATGATAGTCGAATTGAGCGGGCTTTCAACAAAGGCGGGCGATTAAATGAAGAAACGAATGAACTCATCCAAGTAGCTGAACCGGGAGACATCTACTGGTTCCGAAACATCCGCTACCGCTGCCCCGGCACAAGAGAACCGCAATTAGCAGGTGATATTTCCATCGAAATCGAATAGCCTCACTACAGCTGTCTTTAGAAAATCAAGCACCATCGTTGGGAAACACGTAGAAGAACATCGGGCATTGTTTTACAAAAACAAATAAATGTCAAGACCTAGCGAGTAGGCCGTTTCTTTAAATACTCCCTATTTTGCCTCTCAAAAACAGACGCATGAACAAAGACGAACTCTTGGACAACCTGCTGCTCGACCCCATAAAGCGGTTCATCAACAACTCGACCACTGGTGGTATCGTCTTGTTTTCGGCGGCCATAGTGGCCATCGGCTTGGCCAACTCCCCACTTTCCGAATGGTATTTCAAGCTCTGGCACGTCAAGTTCTCCATCGGCTTCGACAATTTCATGGTGTCCAAGGACTTGAGCCACTGGATAAACGATGGCCTGATGGCCATTTTCTTTTTCGTGGTCGGGCTGGAGCTGAAGCGGGAAATCATAGCAGGTGAACTGAACAATTTCCGAAAATCATTACTCCCCATAGCCGCAGCGGTGGGGGGCATGGTCGTGCCGGCCCTTGTTTACCTGCTGTTCAATCCAAGCGGGGAAGCGCAAAACGGTTGGGGCATCCCCATGGCCACCGACATTGCCTTTGCGCTGGGCGTGCTCTACCTGCTGGGCGACCGGGTGCCCGTGTCCGCCAAAATCTTCCTGACGGCCCTCGCCATCGTGGACGACATCGGTGCCGTGCTCGTCATTGCGTTTTTCTACACCTCCAATATCAATTACGAGAGCCTTTTCATAGGCGGCATATTCTTGGCAGTGCTAGTATCGGCCAACTACCTAGGCGTGCGAAACGTCTTGTTTTATGGCCTTGTCGGCATTGGCGGCCTGTGGCTGGCCTTCCTCATGTCCGGCGTACATGCCACCATTGCGGCGGTGATAGCAGCGTTCACCATCCCTGCCAATGTGGTAGTGGACGAGCTGGGCTATTACCAAAAAGCAAAGGCCCTGCTCAAAAAATACCGGGACATGGCTCCAAACAACAAGCCGACCGTCACCGACGACCAGCTTCATGTGCTCAGTGAAATCAGGCTGCTGTCCAAGAGCGCCCAGACCCCGCTGCAACGCTTGGAACATTCGCTGCACCCATGGGTGGCCTTCATTGTCATGCCCGTTTTCGCCCTCGCCAATGCAGGCGTGGTCATCTCGGACGGCATCGTTCAGCAGGCAAGCAGCCCTATCGCCTTGGGGGTTTTCTTGGGCCTGATGGCGGGCAAAGTCATTGGCATCACACTCGCAGTGCGGCTTTTGGTGCGGTTCAAGTTGGCGGAACTGCCAGCGGGCCTCAACAACATGCACCTGCTTGGCCTTGCCTTTTTGGGGGCCATCGGCTTCACCATGTCGCTGTTCGTGGCCGAACTTGCCTTCGACGACCCAGCAGCAATCAGCCAAGCCAAAATCGGCATCTTGCTTTCGTCCGTGGTGGCCAGTATCATCGGTTATTTTATCATAAAAAATGCGGGGCGGCAAAAGCGGGGCTAGTTGGGCGGGTGAAGTAGCCTTGATTGTCGAGTAAATGAAAGAACCATCCGGCTCGAATACTTTCTCAATAGCATGGATTTACCATCTTTGCCCCAACAAAACTCACCGTGAATGGAACTCGCCAAATTTGACAACCTATTCAGTTCAACCATCCTGAGCCGTGGCCGGCAATACTACAATGCCGGTAGGGTCGAGCACTTGGAAGAGGAAGGCAGCCCCGGTTCCGGCAACTGGTTTGCCCAAGTAACGGGAAGCACTGGCAATTACAGCGTCGAAATCCACCTGAACACCAAAGGTGGCATAAAGTCGTGGAGCTGCGAATGCCCTTATGGCAACGGCTGCAAGCACCAAGCAGCCGTCTTGTACAAAATCAAGGAAGCAGCGCTCAGAACAATCGTCAACATCGTCAAGGAAACAAAGGTGAAAAAACCAACCACCGAGCAAGCCTTGGCCGCTTATGATACCCTCTCCGAATCGGAGCAGCGCATTCTGAAAATAGCTGCCATGGCTTATGAGCCTGCCTCACAGACCAAGCTCATCGAAATCTTTAACCAGTGCTATTTCAAGCACAACGGCGTAAACCTTTACCCCAAGGACATCCACCCCATCCTCAATAAACTCAATGTCGAAGGGCTGCTGACCACCAGCGCCGGGTCGCAGTACGAATGCCCCAGGCCCATCGCCGATGCCATCTGCGACCGCTACGCTGCCACCGACCCCGATTTCAAAAAAACGGTCGTACCCATTCAACGGGCCTTCCCCATCTTCACCAATTGGTACGGTGGCAACGATACCCGGCGCCAGTTTCGGGAAATGCGCATCGGGCGCTACATGGACGATATTTCCATTTTTGAGCGGGGATTCAGGGGTGCCTTGATGATAGTGAACTACGGCAAGCATGAATATACCAAAGAAAGCCTCACTGAGCATTGGCTGGGTGCAGCGTTCAATCTTGCCACTCTCCAGTCTTTTGGTCGAAGAATCAGGGCCTTTCTGCTGGTGCAGCGCCTCAGCATTGACCTCTTTGAATTGAACTCCCCGAACAGCGGCTTCTTCGGTTATGCCCTCGACAATATCGAGCACATGAACGAAAAAGACCAACCAATGCTCGCCAATATCCTCGCCCAATTTTGCATCCTAAAAGGCGATTGGAACACCGTCAACAAGCTCTCCAAGTACCTCGGCGAAATCAACCTAGGCGTTTACACTGCCATTAAGTACCTACTGCAAGGCAGCAACGAACCCGCACTCGACACTTTTGACCTGACTCAAAAGGCGCTCCGAAAGCACACTGGCAACACAAAGGATGTTGTGCACGGACTGCCCGGCACCTTCCATATTTTCAGCTACCTAAAGGCCCAAGACCCCAAGTTATACAAAAAAATAAGCACCCACGCCAAGCAGTCCAACACCGCTGGCTACGCCAAAATCTATGGCTACCTGACGGCCGTGGTCGCCTTCCTCGAAAACAACAAGCCCTACGCCGAGCAGCTCCTTAAAGAAAAACCCAGCAGCGAACTTGACCTCTTCTTCCAGTTCCTCTGCCAGTTTCTGGTCAGCGATGAACTGGTTTACTATACAAAAGTGGCCGAGTGCCGTGCCGAACTGATGAAGAACGGCTACACCTGGATGGCCGCCGAAATGAACGCCCTGCTCGGCGAGCTTGGCCAGCCCACCGATGGCTTCCCACTGCCCGACGGCGAGCCGCTCTGCCACGTGTTGCCCCGCATCGAAGAATGGGAAAACGCCCTGAAAGTACTGCTCGGACTGGGCGGAAAGGCCGCCGCTGTCGCAGAATCAACCGACCGCATCGCCTGGCTTGTCAATTTTGAAAAAGGGCATATCCAAGCCCGCCACCAGACCATGACCAAGACGGGCTGGGGCAAGGGCAAGGCCGTCACCTTCGCCCGCCTCAAGGCTGGCGAAGTGCCCGGCCTCAGCCCGCAGGACATCCAGTTCGTGAAGGCCGTTGCTTATGCCTGGGGCAGTGAAATCGAAATCAGGGGCGACGAATCGAAGTGGAAGCACCTCGTGGGCCACCCGCTGCTTTTCCTCGAAAAATCGCCCGACACTGCCGTGCAGCTCGTGGAGACGAAGCCCACGCTCGTTGCGAAGCGCACCAACAAGGGCTACCAACTGCAGTTCAGCCACGACATTTTTACCGCTGGCGCAAAA
>JALOMF010000028.1 GCA_025455635.1 Saprospiraceae bacterium
CCATCTGGTAATAGTGCTGCACGTCCTTGAACTTCTTGAACAATTTGCCCAATTCCGCTACCAGTTCTTCTTGGCTCAACTGCGCTATTTGCTTCTCAAATTGCCGATGGGAAAGTTTGCCGCTCATATAGTTGTTTGTTTAAACCGTGGGCAAAGATATTTCAAACCCAACAGGTTCCAAGCTCCATAATCACAACAGCACCTTCAAGACCTCCTCCCGGTAGCTCGCTCCGATGGGCAGTTTCAGCTTGCCCACCACCACTTGATTGCCCTCCAAGGCGTCCACTTTTTGAATGGCCAATTCGCCCCGTTCATTGAATAAACTGGCGGCGGGCAGCGTTTGGGCGCAGCTTTGCCCCATCGTTTTGCATCAATCATTAAAAAATTGCAAACATGAAAAGTCTAAAGAAATCATCCCTGTTCATCCTGCTCTTCGCCGCCTTCCTGACCAGCGCCCAAGCGCAGAAAAGAGACGGCCACGACTTCGACCCTGCCGAACATGCCGAGCACCAAACCGAACGCATGACCGAAGACCTTGGCCTCAACGCCGACCAGGCCGCCAAGGTGAAGGACATCAACCTGAAATATGCCGAAAAGGCCAAGACCCAGCACGAGTCCAAAGCCGCCGACAAGACCAAGAACAAGTCGGAACGGGAGGCGCTCCGCAATGAGCACGACGCCGAACTGAAAAAAGTGCTGACCAAGGAGCAAGCTGCCAAGTGGGAACAACGCAAAGCTGAACGCAAGGAGGGTAAAGGCGGCCCTGGGAAAATGAAAGGAAAGCAAGGGCAACAGGATTTGCCGAAGGAGTGATAGGTGTTTGGCTTTAATAAAAAAGGTGCAATACGTTGATGTTCAACGCATTGCACCTTTTTTTGTGGGTTCCCCAAGTTTACAGAGGTGTGCAACCGCAGGTGCCGCCGAGGCTCATTGGCACCACGCTTTGGGATTGTGTTGGGCTGATGGTCAATGATTTGATACCTGAGTAAATCAGCTTTTTATTGCCAGGTGTGAGGGTTGCGCAGGGGTCTTGGCACCCAACCCTAAACTGGACAGTGACGGCAGTGCTTAAAGGACAATTAAATATAGCGTTTAAAAAAACATTAAAATCAATGAATGGCATTGCAGCACAATTGAACGGAATTAACCCAGCCGGAGGCAAACTTGTCCAAGTGGGGATATACTGTGTGTTAAAATTAGGGGTACACCCATCTTCCAAATAAATCCCGGACATGAGCGAAACACCGTCAGTGCCAACAGCCGTACAGAATTCGAAGGCTGTAGAATTCAATAACAAAGATTCTTCAACGTTTTGCCCTTGTGGGCCCATCACTTTCGTTACCTGATAAAAGCAATTGCAAGTCGTTTGCCGGTCGCCAACGGCTGGATTGTCGCCGATATTGACTTCGGCATCCCCAATGGGCGCTGAGATTGCATCGTTTTGGGTCTGGGGGCTGGGCTGTTCTTCCAAGTCGTTTAGGCAAGAGGATATGGAAATCGCCAGCACACCCATGAGAATAGGCTTCAGAACTGATTTTATTGAAAACATGTCAACTGATTTTTAGATTTAAACAAGAAAGGAAATAAATAGAGATAGCGTGTGTGAGCGCTTATTGGGGTTAAAACTCTATTACTTCAGCAATTAACGGTGACCGTATTTCTATGGGTGGCATTGCACTCAAATGGTTGTTCTCCACAAATGGAAATCGTGAACCAGAATTGGTAAGTGCCAGAAGAAGGGAAATTGAATACTATATTATGAAAACCGATCGGTACGTTCCAAGCAGCGGTTTCGATATTTCCATTGGGCATTTCGCGGTAATTGATATAGTAGGTGTTATACTGATTTGGACAATTAGCTGGCGTAACCCCAGCCCTTCTTCCAGGATTATGCGCTACCATATTCATCTCACAGCCATTCAGGCTAGTGAAGTAAACATAGTCGCAGAGGAAATTTAGGTGTGTAAGTTGTGCAGAAACCTTGTCCGCAGCGAACAACAGGAACATGGACACGAGGCCCGCAATAAGTGATTTTTTCATGATTTTAAAGTTTTGATTGTTTTAGCATTAATGAATCATATTGCACCCAGTGCCACTAAGTTTTGTGCAAATCCCAAGTCATCGGGCACGTCTTTTCCTCACTGCTTTTTGCAGCTTACGGTTGAATGACGTTAACCCCCTCATCAATTTGCACAAAACCAAGTAGCAAATACGGCAATCGTCGTCAAAGGCAAATATTATTGCTTGTCGTCAGGTTCTGGGCCGGGTGGTTCTGGAATCAAGCAATCGTAAACCAAGGGTAGTTCTCTTTCCTCGCCGGGTTGTAGCGGGTTCGTTGGGTCAATGAAAGCAGATGCGCCACTACATAGCTTAACTTTACCCCAAATAAGTCCACTCAGGATAAAAGTGCCATTGTCGCTAACCTCTGGAACGCCATTGTTCTTTATCTTGATATTGCCAGTTGAGCTACCAGAAATTTGGCCATTCTTAGGTATTCCAGGGCTAGAATTTGTTGTTGATGTAAAAGTAACACAGCCATCACCCCGGCGAATAGTGGCAGAGTTGTTCGATTTGTCCGAGCTTAAGGTGACCTCCACCTTGCAAAGTGCACAGCATTCTGCAAAAGAAGACACATTTACATCGCCATCATTTAATAGCAGGGGTGTCTCTTGTGCAAAATCAGCACTCGTAAAATCTTCTTGTTTTTGGCATCCAGTTGCAAAAAACAGCAACATCATGCTAAGGGATAATAAAAACGGATGAATTTTCATAGTTCGATAGTTTGATGCATGGGCATGGGTTTTATTGAACTTGTAACGATGAAAACAGCAGATTCCGCATTGAGGGAATGCCACACTTGTTTCTTTGCTACACACCAAGTTCAGGATAAAACCGCATGAACCATATTGTTGAAAAATTAACGGATAAAAAACCAAGGCAGCACCTCACAAGCGCCACCATTATTTGTTGACGATTGCCGTAACAGCGGTAAAATTATGGTGGGCTTTTATGGTCATTAATGCTGTTTATTTTTTCGGCAGCCCCCCTAAAGAATTCGGTTAGGGCATTTATTTAACTGGCAGGTCGCAAAAAAACCTCCAAACCGATTGATTGCTTTTTCCTTTTTTTGCCCCAAACGACGCCAATTGAACAAAAAAGGAACATATCATCGGCTCAGGTTGATTGCGCTTTGGGGAATCTTATTTTCCCTCTACAGCCCTCACCTGCTGGCGCAACCCGTCCCGCCCGGCCTGCGCCATTTTACCGCCAACGACGGCCTGCCCAGTTCGGAGGTGTACGAGGTCCTGCAGGACCAGCTGGGCTACCTCTGGTTCAGCACCGACAATGGCGTCTGCCGCTACAACGGCTACGAGTTTGAGAAATTTGGTGCCTTGAAGGGCCTCGAAGAATCCGTCATTTTCAATATGCAGGAAGGCACGGACGGCCGTATCTGGATGCAGGGCATGTCCGGCAGGCTGTATTTTTGGGACGGCGCCGCTTTTAGGGCCTTTGAGGGCAACCGCTTTTTACCGAAGGAAAAAACGGGCGAGGCGGGCATCGTTGATTTCTACGTGGACAGTACGGGCGGCGTCTATATCTCCGAAATGCCGCTTGGCTTGGTCCATTTCGAGGAGGATGGCAGAAAGCACCACCATTTGGTCAAGGACAAGCGCCGAAGTTCCGTGTTCGTGGCAGGGGAAAAAGCCTTGGTGGTGAATTGCGGTGGGTACGACCCCATCGAGTCGGGCATTTTTGATTTGATGAACGGCCACGAGACGCCGCTCAAGGTGAATCCCGGCTATGCCTATTTGAAGGCTTACCGACTCAGGGACGGCACGCTCCTGGTTTTCAAGAACAACCAAGTAGTGGCCGTCAAGAACAGGCAGGTCGTTTGGCAATCGCAACTGCCCGGCTCGGTGATTTCCTACCTGGAGCAAAGCGATGGCAGCCTTTATATCGGGCTGCACGAGCGAAAAGGGGCGCTGCGGTTCCCGTCGCTCGATGCCCTGAGGGAAGGCAAAGGCCAGGCGGTGCTGTCTGGGTACTCCGTTTCCCACATCTTGGCCGACCGGGAGGGCGGGTATTGGTTCACCACGACGGAGGCGGGCGTGTTCTACCAGCCCAACCCCAACCTTCGGGTTTTCAACCAAGCATCGGGCCTGCCGCTGGAGTCGGTCAGTTCCCTCGCCCTGCTCAACAGCCATGAAGCCTGCTTGGGTTTCGACGGCAGCGGGGTCGTGAAGCTGGATATCGGGCAGAACAAGGTGACTTCCCTTCAACTGCCCTACAGCCGGGTGTACGACCTTTATTTTGATGACCAAAACCAAGCCTTGTGGGTCGCCGCATTCCCCTATATCCAGGTGTTGAGGAACGGGCGTTGGGAAATGCCCCTCGATGCGTTGGCCTCGGCCAACCAATTAAAGACTGTTGGCTTTCCGGCCCGGCGCTTCCATGCCATCCCCAACGATACTTCCATTTGGGTGGCCCTTCACGACGGCTTTTCTAGCATAAAACTCAACGGCAAATGGCCCATTGACCACTTGCGTGACCGGGAAATCCTGGGCGATTACAGCTACACCCGGACCTTCGACGCCTATACCAGCAAGGCGGGCCGCAGCTTTGTCTGCAATTTCAACGGCATGTTCGAGATAAAGGGGCGCACCCTCGTGCCATGCCCGCCCCTTCACCCCGCCTTTAGGGGCAGGGTGGAAGCGCTGGCCGAACTGCCCGACTCCTCGCTCGTGCTGGGCACGAAGGGCTATGGGCTTGTTTTTTGGAAAGGCGACCGCATCGGTACGTTGACGGAAGCAGAGGGACTTGCCGCCGATATGGTCGAAAACCTCCACCTCGACCAATCGGGCCACCTCTGGGTGGGCACGCTCAACGGCCTAAGCTGGGTGAAATGGTCGTGGGACGGTCGGGTGCTGGTGCGCAATATCACCACGGCGCACGGCCTGCCGAGCAACGAAATAGCCGACGTGGCCACGGACGGGCAGTCGCTCTGGGTAGCGACTACCGGTGGCCTGGCCTATTTCGACCAAGCCCTGGGCAAAGTGGCCCCTCCTCAAAAACCCTTGCTGGAGGGCGTTTGGGTCAACGAGCGGGAAGCAAAATTGCCGGGCCTTGGCCAATCGGCGCTCCACCTGAAGAGCAACGAACGGAACGTCCGGGTGAAATTCGTGAGCCTGCAGTACTCCAATTCGGGCAGCATCAAGTACCGCTACCGGCTGCAACCCGAAGCAGCATGGACGGTTACCAGCGAGCGGGTGCTGAATCTTGCATCCATGGCTGCGGGCAGTTATGTGCTGGAAGTGCAGGCACAGAACGCAGACCATGTTTGGAGCGGGTCCACGGTGCTTGCCTTCACCATACCGCCATATTGGTGGCAGACTTGGTGGTTCGTTACGTTGGTCTCCCTGATGTTGGTGGGCACGGTATTGGGCGTGTTCAGGTACCGGGAACTGCTGCGCAACAAGGAAAAAGAATTGCGCCAGCAATTGGTAGCGCTGGAGTACAGCGCCTTGCAGGCGCAAATGAACCCGCATTTCATCTTCAACTGCCTGAACTCCATCCAAAACTTCATCCTGCAGAACGACAAAGACGCCGCCATCGAATACCTGAACAAGTTCGCACGGCTGGTGCGGGGCATCTTGAATGCGTCCGTCAAAGGAAAAATCGCCCTCGACGACGAGGTGCGGCTGCTGGAAGACTACCTGCTGCTGGAGCAGTTGCGATTCGACAACAGTTTTAGTTTTTCGGTGAAAGTCCATCCCGACCTGGATTCCCTCGGCCTGAAAATACCGCCCATGCTGATTCAGCCCTACGTGGAGAACGCCGTGCTGCACGGCCTCTCGAACCAGCAGCAGGGCGGCCATGTGTCTGTGTTCTTCGAAGAAGAAGGCCAGCACCTGCTGGCCACGGTCCGGGACAATGGCAAGGGGATGAAAACACCTGACACAAGCGTCAAATCGCCGCTTCACAAGTCGGTCGGCATGTCCGTCACGGGTCGGCGACTGGAATTGCTGACAAAATTGCCCGCCCACCAAACGGTTAGGGTCGCCGATGCGTTAGACGAAGCGGGGGCCGTAAAGGGCACGGTTGTTACTATCCTGATTAAGAGCCTATCCTAAAACCTTGGCTTGGGTGAAATAGCATTCTTTTGCACCCGACCGCAAATCAACGAATTGAAACAATGACCACTATGAACAATGACTACCCGAACCAAACCCCGCCTTTGAGAATAGCCATTGTTGACGACGAAACGCCGGCCCGGCAGTCGTTGACGACCATGCTCACTACCTTCCGCCCCGACTGCCGACTGGTGGGCGAAGCCAATTGCGTAAGCACCGGCATCCAGCTACTGCGGTTGGCCAAACCAGACATCGTGCTGCTCGACATCAACCTCACCGACGGCTCTGCTTTCGACCTGCTCGATGCCTTCCCGAATGCCGGTTTCAAGGTGGTTTTCACCACCGCCTACGACGAGTTTTCGCTAAAAGCCTTCCGGTACAACGCCCTGGATTACCTACTGAAGCCCATCCTGCCCCGCGACCTCGTGGCCAGCATTGATAGGGCCACGCAAAGGCCACTGGCCGAGCAGTCCCCCAAGCTCGTGAACCTTCGGAACGAGGCACCCAACCACCAACTCAGCAGGCTGGCCCTCCACAGTGCCGACGGCTTGGTGTTCCTTCGGCTCGACCACATCATCCGGCTGGAAGCCGACAGCAACTATACGACCTTCCATTGCAGCAACCATGAGCGGCATACGGTCATACGGCCATTGAAGGAGTTCGAGGAGCTATTGCCCGAAACCCGCTTTTTCCGCATCCACCAGTCGCATCTCATCAATTTCGATTTTGTGAAAAAAGTGCTGAAAAAAGACGGCGGCTTCGTCGTCATGGCGGACGGCAGCCAACTGCCCATGGCCCGCCGGAGGAAAGACGAGTTCATGGCCTGGCTGTTGGAGAACCGGGAGGATGTGGCCTAGCACTGCATCTCGCTATTTCATCACCAGCTTGCCCGTTTCCACTTGCCCTCCCACTAAAGTAGCTTTGTAGAAATAGATGCCCGTGGGCAGGCCGTTCCTTTGCATATCCAATTGCAGGGCGCCATTGCCAGCCATTTTGCGCAGCAATGTACCGTTCGCTGCCAACAACTCCACATATGTTAAGCCAGTGGTGGCCTGAAAACTGACCATTTCGGCTACCGGATTTGGTAAAGTTACGACCATTGGTGCCTTCGACAACACCTCCGCCGACGATGAAATCGCACTGTAAAATTCCTGCACCTGCTGGCTTGCCACCACCATTGGCTCGATACTGGGGCAGGGGTGCGGTTGGTCGGGAATCCATACAATGGCGAACGAGAACTCCGTCACCTCGCCCGGTGCTATGCTGGCAGGGCCAGAGGACATCAGCAGCCGACGGTCATAACTGGGCAAGCCATGCGGGAAATCCTGCCCAGGGTTGCACATGGACCAACTGCTGAGGTCGGAAGGGTTGCCCGTGTACATGTAAGTGGTGGTGGGGTCTGACCCAAATTGGCCATAGCCATCGCCGCCCTGATAGATGGGTGTGCCGTCCCTCCAAAGCCCTTTCATCAGGTTGTAGTGTTCAGCCGGTGTTTGCGGGTCAATGGTGCCAGTTGGTGGACCTAGGAAAGCAGGGTTGTTGAAAGTAATGAAACTGGTCATGCCCAAATCTTCGCCAAGGTCGTCCTTCAAGCCATTCAGCCAATTGATACCCAGCATAGGAACTGCTTCGCAATAGGTGCTGATGCCCAGTCCGTCCAATCCGGTACATTGGCAAGATGGTATCCCGTCATTTTCGTCAAAGTTGTAAACAAAGGCAAAATTCTCATCGGGGTAGCTCCCAATAAAGTCATCGTAAGGGCAGCCCAGGTCTGCATCCATCCAGATGGAGAAATAGAAGTCGGAGAGCGGCTGCGAGCCTTCGTGTGTCAGCCGGACGTCGTAGTAGGTGGTGTTGCTGATGGCTTGGTCATTCGTCTGGGTGGCATAGGCCGTGACGGCGCAGGTCATTTTGGGGGCTGCATGGTTGGGGCCGCAGGCACCCACATTGCTGAACACCCACCAGAGCGATTGCTGCCCCTTCATGGCCGGGTAGTCGCCCTTCATCGGCTCGTAGATGCCGTTAGAATTGCGGTCAACAAAGGGCGCAAGTTCCATGTCGGGCAAAGAGAACCCGTTGGCAGTCATTGAAGAAGGGTTGTTCCTGCCGGGCCAAGCGAGGACGTTCTGGATAGGGTTGTCAACGATGCCATTGTCCTCAAAATCGGCGAGGTGCGCCACCACTTCGTCCAGCCTGATTTCCCAAAAGCGGTCGAATTGCTGGCAAACGACGGGGTCTTGCTGGCCATTGATGAGCGGCCCAGCCTGTACGCCCTCCGGGCAAATCGAATGTGCTGATACCTGCAAATCGCCGTTGGGGGCAAGGCCGCCCATCCAGAAACCACCGCTGGAGATAGCGGACACTTGGTTGGGATTGTCCTTGGGCACCACGTAGCCGGGGCCATTGCCCTTGTGCCAAAGCAAGCCGCCTTGCCGGAAGGTCGCCATGACGTTGTTGGCATCCAGTACGGCGGTGGCACTGGGCGCACATACTTGAGCCTGTGCCCCAACCCATAAAAAAGAGAAAAGCAATAGATGGATAATTTTAAAAATCGTGTTTTTCATATGCAAGGTGTTTGAAAGTAAGGTTGCGAAGGTGGTGTTCTCAAAAAATCGAAACCTTGTATGTTGTAAAACTGCCGCTTTGCTTGCCAAACAGCATCGCTATTTATGAATCTGGCCGTATTTTCAGGGCAATCGGTGGGCGCAGTTATTTATTCGGCAAAAACACCGGGCTGTGACCAGCCAGTAGGTTAGGGCTTGGCGGCAATAACGGCACATTCCCTATTTTGCGCCCTTGAATCAAAACAAGCTTTGCCATGACCGCCATCGTCCTTACAGAACCCGGCTATTTCACCAAAACCGAAAAAGACCCGCCAGCGGCCCCAGCGCCCGGCCATGTGCTGCTGAAAATCCGGCAGCTAGGCGTCTGCGGCACTGACCTCCACGCCTTCAAGGGGCGGCAGCCGTTTTTCAGTTATCCCCGTATTTTGGGGCACGAGGTAGCTGCCGAGGTGGTGGCCCTGGGCGAGGGCGTCACGAACCTGCAAGTAGGCGACCTTTGCACCGTGATGCCCTACCGCAACGAGCGGGAAGACCAGGCCGTGCGCCGTGGCCTTACCAATTGCGGCAGCAGCCTGAAAGTGCTCGGCGTACACGAGGACGGCGCCATGCAGGAGTTCATCACCTACCCTGCAGAGCTGGTGTTCCCCGCCAACGACCTCTCCCTCGACCAACTTTCCATGATAGAGCCACTGGCCATCGGCAGCCACGCCGTGGAGCGGGCCTGCATCCAACCCGATGATACCGTACTGGTGGTGGGCGCTGGCCCCATCGGCATCGGCACGGTGGCACTGGCGCTGCTCAAGGCCGCACGGGTGCTGGTGCTCGACGTGAACGAGGGCCGCCTTGCTTTCGTGAAACAACAGTTCCCTTCGGCAACGACCGTGCTGCTCGACGACGACGTGCCTGCCCGTTTGATGGAAATACTGGACGGCGACCTGCCCACCATCGTCCTCGACGCTACGGGCAACAAGGCCAGCATGGAGCGCTGCCTCGACTACGTGGCCGTGGGCGGCACCATCGTCTTCATCGGCCTGTTCATCGGCGACCTGAGCTTCCCCGACCCGCTGTTTCATAGAAAGGAAATCACGCTGAAAGCCTCCCGCAACGCCACGGCCACAGATTTTGCGAAGCTGATAAGACTGATGCGGGGCGGGCTGGTGCGCATGGATGGTTACGTGACCCATCGGTTGGAATTTGCGACGCTGCACGAGACGTTTACGCAATTGTACGACCCCGAAGCTGGGGTGATAAAGGCAGTGGTGGCGTTTTAAATAGTGGGAAAAAATGCTGCCGTTTCCGCCACAATCCGCTCATAATCAGCCTGTTCCATCGCCGCTGAAACAAACCAGCTCTCATAATTGGAGGGCGGCAGGTAAATGCCCTTCGACAGCATGTGGTGGAAATACCGGGCGAAAAGCGCCGTGTCCGTCGTCTTGGCCGATTGAAAATCCCTGACGGTTTTATCCGAAAAAAATATGCTCAACATGGAGCCGCATTGCTGCACGGTGTAGGGTAGTTTTCGACTTTTAAATAGCTGCCGCAATGCCTCGGCCAGCCAGCGGGTATTCGTCTCCAGTTTTTCATAAATATCGGGTTTGCTCCGCAAAATGCGCAGCGTGGCAAGGCCCGCCGCCACCGCTACGGGGTTGCCCGATAGCGTGCCCGCCTGATAGACGCCGCCCAGCGGGGCCAAATGCTCGAAGATTTCCCGTCGTCCGCCAAACGCCCCGACGGGCATCCCACCACCGATTATTTTACCAAAACAGGTGATGTCCGGCGAGAGGCCGAACAGCTCGGCGGCCCCGCCCCAAGCCAAGCGGAAGCCCGTCATTACCTCGTCTAAAATAAACAGGGCACCCTCTTCGTAGCACAAGTCCTGCAAGGATTTCAGGAAGCCCTCCGTCGGCACGATGCAGCCCATGTTACCTGCCACCGGCTCGATGATGACGGCGGCAATCTGCCTTCTATACGTCTTGAAAAGCTGCCGGACGCTATCCAAATCGTTGTAATCGGCTGACAACGTGTATTTTGTGAAATCCATCGGAACGCCCTCGCTCGATGGCCTGCCTTGCGTGAGCGCCCCACTGCCCGCATCCACCAAAAAAGCGTCGGCATGGCCGTGGTAACAGCCCCTGAATTTCACGATATAATCCCGTTTCGTGTAGCCCCTGGCCAATCGGATGGCGCTCATGCAGGCCTCCGTGCCCGAACTGACAAAGCGGATGCGCTCTACCGTTGAGATGGTCGAAGTAATCAGCGATGCTATCTCCACTTCCGCAGCCGTGGGTGCGCCGTAGCTGAACGACTTGGGCAATTGCTCGGCCACTGCCGCCACCACGTCGGGGTGGGCATGACCCAAAATCATTGGCCCCCAAGCATTGATGAGATCGAGGTAGCGGTTGCCATCCTCGTCGAAGAGGTAGGCCCCGCTGGCTTTTTGGATGAAAACGGGGTTGCCGCCCACGGCTTGGAAGGCCCGCACGGGCGAGTTCACCCCGCCGGGAATGTGGCGCTGGGCTTCGGTGAAAAGTTGCTCTGATTTTGTCATTGGTTTCACAGTCATTGGTCATTTTGGCTTCGCCATAATTGGTCAATAAAGGTTATTGGTCAATGGCTAATGACGGCGAAGCCAATGACTAATGGCGAATAATATCAACTGCTTTTTCAGCAAAATAAGTCAAAATCACATCTGCCCCCGCCCGTTTGATGGCGGTCAGCGTCTCGATGATGGCCTTGTCCTCGTTGAGCCAGCCCCGTTCGGCGGCGGCTTTTATCATGCTGTACTCGCCGGAGACCTGGTAGGCGGCTACTGGTACGTGCACCTCGGCCTTTAGTTTTGAAATAACGTCCAAATAGGCCCCAGCGGGCTTCACCATGACCATATCGGCACCTTCGGCCACATCGAGGAGGGTTTCACGGACGGCTTCCCGGCTGTTGCGGATGTCCATTTGGTAGCTGCGTTTGTCGCCGAAGCCGGGTGCCGAGTCGAGGGCGTCCCGGAACGGGCCATAGAAACAAGAGGCGTATTTGGCGCTGTAAGCCAGGATGCCCGTGTCCGTAAAACCTTGACGGTCAAGGGCTTGTCGGATGGCACCCACTCGCCCGTCCATCATGTCGGAAGGGGCAACGAAGTCGGCACCAGCCTCGGCATGGGCTAGGCTCATGCGGCAAAGCGCCTCCACCGTCTCGTCGTTCACGATTTTGCCGTCCCGCACGATGCCGTCGTGGCCATAGGTGGAGTAGGGGTCGAGCGCAATGTCGGTGAACAGCGTGGCTTCTGGGAACTCTGCCTTGATTTTGCGGATAGCGAAGGGAAAGAGGCCGTCGGGGTCGCAGGCGTTTTCGCCCGTATTGTCCTTCTGCCCATCCCCGATTTTTGCGAAGAGCACAAAATTGAAAAGCCCTTTGTTCATCAGCTTTTCGATGCGCTGCAACAGCGTGTCGAGGCTGTGGCGGTAGTAGTCGGGCATGGAGGGGATGGCCTCGGTCTTGCCCGCTCCTTCCACCACGAACAGCGGCGTGATGAAGTCATCGGCTCGCAGGTGCGTCTCTGCCACGAGGTCGAGCACGGCGTTGGATTTGCGGAGGCGGCGGGGGCGATGGGTTAGGTTCATTTACGACTTCGAATTTACGATTTACGTTGCGTCCAATCGGGAGGTGACATCTTTTTTCGCAACGCAGACCGGATGGATTATAAGTGAATTTGCTGCGAAAAAAGGTGTCATCTCTCTCTGACGACCACATTAAGATGACACCTTTTTTCCTCTTAAATACTGCATAAAAATGCAAAATCCGAGTAAGGAAAAAAGATGTCACCTTAATGCTGAATTGTTCTCCAAATACAACTCCACCATATTTTCAAACGACGGCTCTTTCGGGCTTTGCACGTTTTTAAAGCCCAGCTTCTTCAAATGTGCATCCGTGACGGAACCAATGGAGAAGATGGGCAAGTCCCTCGGCACCCCCTCCCACTCGCTGACGGCCTGAGCACTCAAGGGGCTGAACACCCAGACGCTTCCGCAATCGGGCAGCCCGTCGGGTGGTGGCAATTTGATGGAATGGTAGCACTCCAGCGTTTGAAAATCAAGTTCGGTTGCTTCGCAAAAATCGGGGATGCTGCTGCGGTAGTGCCTGCCCCGGAAGTACAGGATGGGGCGGTGCCGCTGTTGCGCCAGCACGGGCAGCAAGTCCTCCGAAACTTGGCCGCAAAAGTCTGTTTTGAAACCGAGACTGGCCAAGGCTTCCGCCGCATTTTTTCCAACGGTAAAAATTTTGGAAGGCGCCGCCGCTTGCGGCAGCAAATCGTACAGGGCCTGCACCGCCCGCACACTGGTGAAAACCCAAACCGCATCGGGCGTGGACAGCAGTTTTGCCGCCCTTTTTTCATCAAAACCCAATTTGAAATCCAGCACGGGCAGGCATTCGGGGGCAGTCACGCGAGTTAGCCTTGTGGGCCTGACCACAGTTGGCACATTTAAATACAGTGCTTTTACAAAGGCTCACATGGTGAGGTCCAGCACAGATGAGGCACCGCACTGGGCTTCTGCATCCCTGCGCTGTATGTCTCAGCCTCTGGCAGCGGAAGCACTGCAGAGGAGGGAACACAAAAGGTCTAACCTTGTAGCGAATTGGCCCAAACTTGATGTGAGATGGCAGAGCATCACCAGAGAAGATAAGGCGAAGTGATGTTGATGGGATGCGGGTTTGGTTTTCCTGCTTTTGAAGTCTCTCTATTTTAACGATTGATGCAGTTCCATCAATCTTGATGCATTCTCTTAGTGTTTCCACACTGGCTTCCACATCTACTGGGGATACTACTCCATATAGGTATTTTGCTTGATTTGGTCTACTGCAGGTTACGTTCCAAGGTCCCAGCTTGGTACATGAAATCAAATTTTCAACGCTGCCAGAGTTGGCAAGTTCAATAGCAATCAACCCCTTCCTTAAGTTTACCCTGACATC
Source organism: Saprospiraceae bacterium (assembly GCA_025455635.1). Lineage (GTDB taxonomy): Bacteria > Bacteroidota > Bacteroidia > Chitinophagales > Saprospiraceae > UBA6168. The sequence goes on from JALOMF010000028.1 coordinate 13,658, forward strand.
TTTAATTACCTCAGATGAGTAGGGAGGGGAGGCAAGCGCTGTGCAGAGCTTGCCAGGAGAGGTAAGCATTTTATGAGCAGCATTGTCATTCGGACGGACAAGTAAAACACAGTCATCATTTTGCTCTCTTCTCAATGTTGGAACATTGTCAACCTGAGCAGGCAGAACAGGTTCCTCAGTACCTGCATCCTTCTGCACGGTTGTCACTGGCACCGGCAGAACTCGGTGGGTAGATTCAACAGCTTTCTTTGGTGCAATTCCAGAGGTCATATCCTTAGATGCCTTCCTTTTCCGATTTCCTTGATTTGCAGACTCGATGTTATCATTTTCTTCCACTGCCATCAGCTCCTGATCCCATTCTCCATCGGCCAAGATTGTGGCTATTTGTGACGCAGTCAAGTTGCCCTCCGATTGTTGGGAGTTGGCGGGAGGTCCGGGAGCGTCATAGCCTTCTCTAGACGTCATTGCTAGAGAGGTTCTTTCTAGCTTCTTGATTCCAATGATCCAATCGTTAACCTTTTATCAGTTATCACTTTATGTTTCAATTGTATCAAGTAATATTACCGTCACTTGTATGAAAATTCTTTGTTTCTTTCAAATTTTTTCGAACAACCACAGTTTACAGGTATGTCTGTCACCGGTCAAAGCTGACGAAAAACTCCGTCCACGTATTCTGAATATCGTATTCCTAATATTCTTAATAAAATAAGTGTCCATGCATTCTAATATCGTATTCCTAAAATTCTTAA
>JALOMF010000458.1 GCA_025455635.1 Saprospiraceae bacterium
AGTCGCAGGTGGATACCTACCATTATTTTAAGCGGCTGCTGGAAAAGAAACAATAGAACCCGGCAGGCAAACTACATCGTCAAAGCAGCGGCTGCAGCACTTCCCACACATTGTCGAGCAGCACGAGCTGGCCCGCTTCGTTGGGGTGGATGCGGTCGCCTTGGTTCAGTGCTGGCACCCCGCCCACGTTTTCGAGAAAGAAGGGGATGAGCGTGGCCCCGTGTTCTTGGGCCAGCATCGGGTACATCGCCTTGAACTTGGTGGTGTAATCCGGCCCCATGTTTGGTGGTGCCTGCATGCCAGCCAGTACGATTTTGGCTTCGGGGTATTTGGCTTTTACCTTCGTAATGATGGAGCCAAGGTTCTTCACCGACTCCTCGGTTTTGATGCCACGCAGGGCGTCGTTGCCACCCAATTCCAGCACGAAAATATCGAGCGGTTGCTTGAGCACCCAGTCCACCCGGTCGTTGCCGCCAGCAGTGGTTTCGCCACTGAGGCCAGCGTTCACGGCGGTGTAGGGCAGGCCGAGCGAGTCGAGGCGGTGCTGAAGCAGCGAGACGTAGCCCTTTGACGCATCTGGCAGGCCGTAGGCAGCGGTCAGGCTGTCGCCAAAAAAGACAATTTTCTTTTTTTTGCCCGTTGGTTGAGGCGCTGCTTGTGCTTCGGCAGCTGGAGCGACCACGTTTTGGGCACTTTCCCCCGTATTTTTGCAAGAAAAAAAAGCGAAACAAAATGCAAGAATAAATCCCAAACGAAGAATCATGTTTTAAAAATTGATGTTGAAAATTGTTTTATTGAAATTTACGCTAAAAACCGACTGCCAATCCACTAACCACCTTGAAGAATCTGGCGACGAAATTCCAATTTTAGGTGACCAAACGGCAAAATCGAGTCTAAACACTACTTTTTCAAATGAGTGCTGCATGTTAATTTTTTAATGTTTCTTTGCCCACCATAATCTGTGATGCTATCCGATGGAGTACAAATCAAACAAAAATTCAAGCTTAAACGGCAAAAAGGTCATTCTGGTTGACGACAACAGGGCCGAAGCTGAACTTACCCAAATTATTTACCGGGAGCAGTCCATTCCCGTCCAAATCGTCCATTGCTTCAATGGCGAAGAATTCTTGGACATGCTCGGCAACGTGGACAAGGACGAAATCAGCTACGTCCTGCTCGACCTCAACATGCCCCGCCTCAATGGCTACGAGGTGCTGCGGGCGCTCTCCAACGACAAGGATGGCCACAACCTGATTGTCATCATATTCTCGTCCTCCAACAACGAAAAAGACATCGCCCTTTGCTATGAAATGGGCGCCAAAGCTTATGTCATCAAACCCCTTGACCTCAATGAACTAGACCGCACCATCCATGCCATCCACAGTTTTTGGGGTAATACCAATATAAGGCCGAACAACAATTGATTTATGGATAAATCAATGGTTCATGAAGGTTTCAGGTTCCAATAGGTTTAATGTTTCGCGGAGGGCCAGCCGAATGCCAATAGTCAGGTATTTAATGAAAGGTTGTTTTGGCGATAAACCCTTTCAAAAAATTAGACGTCCTAAACAGGATAGCAGCCACCCCTTGAAACCTTAAACTTTAAACTTCACGAACCATTGTAAATATTTGATAATCAATTACTTTAAAAGCGTCATTCGGGCATTTCCAACATCTTCAAGTTCCGCCGCAAGCCCTCGAACTTCGTCCGCTTCACCGCCGACTTCCTGAATACCCGCCCGAAAACCTCCTCCGTCATCTCCAGCCATTCTGGCGCTGTCAACCCCATCAAATCGGGGTGAGGCTCAAAAGCCGGCTCACTGTGCGGCTTCGCAAAACGGTTCCAAGGACACACTTCCTGGCACACATCGCAGCCAAAAGCCCAGCCCGCCATGCGCCCCTCGAACTCGGCTGGGATGGCCTCCCGCAGCTCGATGGTCAGGTAGCTGATGCACTTCGAGGCATCGAGCAGGTAGCCCTGTGGCGAGATGGCCTCCGTTGGGCAAGCCTCGATGCAGCGGCGGCAGGTGCCGCAGTGGTCACGGATGGGGTCATCGGCCACCAGCGGCAGGTCAAGAATCATTTCCGCAAGAAAAAAATAGGAACCCGTGCCTGGGCGCAGCAGCAACGTGTTTTTGCCCGTCCAGCCGAGGCCCGCCCGCTTGGCCCACTCCCGCTCCATGACCGGGGCCGAGTCCACGAAGCAGCGCCCGTCCACCTCCCCGATTTCCGTGCGGATGTAGTCTAGCAGCGCCTTCATTTTAGCTTTCAGCACATGGTGGTAGTCCTCGCCGAAGGCGTAGCGGGCGAGCTTGGGCGCAGTGGGGTCGAGCTGTTTTTCCTTCGGAAAATAGTTGTGCATCAGCACCACGACCGACTTGGCGCCGGGCACGAGCTTAGTGGGGTCGGTGCGCAGGTCGAAATGGTTGGCCATGTAGCCCATCTGGCCGTGGAAGCCCCGGTTCAGCCAGTCCTCCAGGCGGCGGGCTTCCTCGTCGAGCGGCCCCGCTTTTGCGAAGCCAACGAAGTCGAAGCCAAGGCGGAGCGCCTCGGTTCGTATCAGCGCTGTGTGGGTATTTTTAGTTTCGGACGACAAGTTTCGGATGGTTGCCGGGAGCACAGCCCCCGTGTACGTTTTCGCTGCAAATCTGCTGATAATCAGGCATTTGGCGCTGTGTTTCACAAAAAAGCAGGCTCGGCCTATTCATATTTTTTGCAAAACAAACCACTGCTGCCCCTGTCCCCCTGTTTGCGCAAGCGCAAAATACAGGCCACTGCCCAGCCCAGCCATATCGAAGCGGTCGGCATCGAAAAACGTGGCAACTGGCCTGCCCATCGCATCGAACACCCGCACCGAGTCGAATTTGTTTTTTGAAAAAACAAGGCCCGTAGTCGGGTTCGGGTAGAGCAGGGTTGCTGGCGCAATGCCCGCTTCGACCGCAGACACCTCGCCAAATTCGTAAGCGCCAAGGTCAATCGCAGCCCCGACCAGCGGCCTGGGTTCCGTTTCTGCAACGTGCACGTAAACATGGTCGGGCGTCATCAAACTGGGCTGTTCGCTACCCAAGTCAATGGCGGGCGAGCTGGCCGTGAGGCGGTAATCGTAAATCTCCTCGGCCACGAAGCCCACCTCGGCGATGTCGGTCAGCATCAGGTTATTGGCGTTGGTATAAACGGGGCCGCTGCTGAAATCACCTGTACCAGCCAAGATGTTGTTTGAGATATTGGAAATTTCCGTTCCGTTCTCCACGGAGACGAAGAGGCAGGAAGCCACCCGCTTGTTCACCATCGTGTTGTTTATCAGGTAAAATTCATGTGGCCCATCCAATGACAAACCCTCCAAGCCGTAGCCCACGAGGTTGTTGTTTTCGGCCAGTTCGCCCTGCATCAGCAAGTTGCCCATCACGAGGCTGTAGCCGCCGTTGGGCAGGTCAATCAGGCGGCTCGAATTGCCCGTTTGTTCGTCCATGATGCGGTTGTAGAGAATGTAGTTTTCCTTGGCCCTCGACTTGAGGTTGTGGCCGACCTTGGCATGGTGCGAGTAGTTGTGGCGGAAAGTCAGCTTGTTCACGTGGCCTATGTAGAGGTTGTGGGAGTAGCCGTCGCCGTAGCCGTTGTAGCCAAATTCGCAGAACTCGATGAGGATGTCGCCTTGGTAGGAATTGGCGGTGAGTATGCCGTTTTCGTTGTCGGTGAAAAGGCAGTGCCGCACCGTCATCCCATTGCCGTCCAGCCGGATGCCAGCACCGTTTTGGTCAGGCACGGCTGCGCCGGAAAACTCGATGTTCTCCACCGTGATATTATCGCCGGCCAGTACCCAGATGCCCTTGCCCCAGATGTACTGCCCCTCAGCTTCCATTTGCGGCCTGCCGCCTATGCCCTTGATTATCAGGCCACTGGCTTGCCAAACAGCGAGGCAGGCCGTTCCCGAATAGGTGGCATCAGCGATTTCGATGGTGTCGCCGTCCTGCACCACGTTGGCGAGGTAGAGGGCGT
>JALOMF010000459.1 GCA_025455635.1 Saprospiraceae bacterium
GTGGTCGCTGATGACGTTGGCACCCACGGTCGGGAACGAGAAGTGCAGGTCGGGGTGCACGAGCTTTTCCACCTTGCTGCACTGGCTGCATTGGCCGCAGGCGTCGCCGTCCTGCTTGTTTTGGCACAAAACATACTGTGCAAACGCCACCGCCAAGGGCAGGTCGCCGCTGCCCGGTGCGCCCAATAGAATCAGGGCGTGCGGGATGCGCTCGCTGTCCGCCATGCCCCGGAGGAGGGACTTGGGGGTAGTTTGACCTATGACAGAACGGAACTGCATGTTGGAAATTGGGAAATTGGGAAATTGGGAAATTGGGAATTGCAATTTCTCAATTTCCAGTCTCTACTGACTGAGCCATTCTAGGATTCCTTCATCAAGTGGACTGGTAGCAGGTGGGAAGACATGGACGAGGCGGCCCTGTTCGTCAAGGGCATATTTTTGAAAATTCCAGCTTACTTCGCTGTCTTGGACGCCATTGAGCGCCTTTTGCGTGAGCCATTGGTAAACTGGATGGGTGGTCACGTCAATTTTCGCTGAAAGCGGAAATGTGACGCCGTATCGCCGGGTGCAAAATGACTGGATCTGCTCGTTTGACCCCGGCTCCTGCGCTCCAAAATTATTGGCAGGAAAGCCCACTATCGTTAATTTATCTCCAAACTCCTCGTACAGTTCTTGCAGTTGCTGGTATTGCGGCGTTAGGCCGCATTCCGAAGCAACGTTGACGACCAGGATTTTTTTGCCCGAAAGGGCAGCAAAATCTATCGTTCCCCCCTCAATTCCTTCCACCTTGAATGTATGAATCGTGTTCATAAATAATTTTCACTGACAAAAATCAGTGACGGCCAAAGGTAATAAGATTTCGGATTTACGATTGCGGATTGCGGATTACCTACGCCTCCTAATCCGCAATCCGCAATCGTAAATCCGAAATCGTCACAGCTCCCTTTTCCACAGCCGCCCCGCAATCAGCGTATTGAAAATGGTGTCCTGCAAGCTGCGGCTCACGGGGATTTCCTTGCCCTTGATGATGAGGTTGCTGCCGTCCACCATCTCGATTTTGTCCAGTGCGACGAAGTAGGAGCGGTGTACCCGCAGGAACTTGTCGGCGGGCAGCTCTTTTTCTAATTGCTTGAGGGACAGTAGGGTTAGGTAGCGTTTTTGCTCGGTATGGATGAACACGTAGTCTTTTTCGCTTTCAAAATACAGCACGTCGGCCAGTTTGATTTTGATGAACTGGCCATCGCTTTTGATGAAAAAATACTCCGGCCCAGCGGCTGGCGTGGCCTCCGTGGCAGGCTTCGGTTGGTTTTGGCGCAGCATCTCAAAATGAGATTGCGCTTTGTTGGCAGCTTTTAAAAATCGCTGGAAGGAAATCGGTTTCACCAAATAGTCCAGTGCATTTAGCTCAAAACCCTCGATGGCATAGTCACGGTAAGCCGTGGTAAAGATGACGGCGGGCGGGTTTTCGAGGGAGCGCATGAACTCGATGCCCGTCAGGTCGGGCATTTGAATGTCGAGGAAAAGCAGGTCAATCTGCTCCCGGTGCAGCACTTGGTTGGCCTCCACGGCGCTCTTGCAAGCCCCCATGAGCGCAAGGAAGGGGGTCTGCTCCACGTACCCTGCGATGCCTTTTCTGGCAAGGGGTTCGTCGTCCACAACTAGGCATTTTATGGTCATTTCAACTTGATTTTCAGGTGCGATTTATAGGTTTCCCCATCGTCCTCGATGGTGAGTTCGTGGCGGTCGGGGTAGGTAATGGCGAGGCGGCGCTGCACGTTTTTCAGGCCGATGCCGCCCACCCGCTCTTGGTTCCGGCTGTTTTGGTTGATGGAGTTTTCGGTGGTAAAATCGAGTACGCCGTCTTTCACCGAGAGCTGGATGCCCACCCGGTAGCCCGACGAATTGGAGCTGTATTTAAAGGCGTTTTCGACGAAAGGAATGAGCAGCATGGGCGCAATGACGTAGCTGTTCACTTGCTTCGGCAACTCACATTTGAGGTCGAGCAACTCCTCATCGTGGCGGAGGCGCTGTAGCTCGATGTAGTTTTGGAGGTAGTCCACCTCCTTGCCCAGGTCAATCCAGTCCTTGTTGTAGTCGTAGAGCTGGTGGCTGAGGGTGTCGGAGAACTTGAGCAGCGCCTCCTTTGCCCGCAGGTCCTCTTTTTGCTCCATCAGGAAATAAATCGTGTTCAGGGTGTTGAAAATAAAATGCGGGTTGATTTGCGATTTGAGCATTTCCAGCTCGCTTTCGAGGTTTTTTTTCTCCAATTGCACGGCGTAGTTGTTGCGCTCGTGCCACTGCTGGATGAACTTGAAGGCCGTGGTGAATGCCACGAGCACCGTCGTGTCCACGAAGAAAATAAAGGCGGGTTCCCACGAAAAATAGTATTCCTTGTTGGGGAACAGCAGCCGCATGACGAGGTAAACGACCCACGAGTTCAGCACGATGATGCTAAAAATGCTGGCCGTGTAAAACAGCACCCGCCGCTGTTTTATCATGTATTTTGGAATCCAATAATAGTAGTTGAAATACACGACGCCCATCGAGCCGAGCACGGTGGGCAGGTTGAAAGTATCCTTGAACTGCGAAATGAACACCACGTCCTGCATACTGGCAAATACCCAGTAAATCACCCAGAAGCTGGCATGAAACACGAAGGAATTGATGGGCAGGGATTGTGGTTGTTGCTCCATGTGGCAAAGGTACGCAGTTAGTTGGCAGTTTGACAGTGGGCAGTTGGCAGTCAGTTCGACAGTTGATTAGCCAGTGCCAAGGTGAACGGCAAGAGGCTTTAGGACTTCAAGACTGCGCCCTGACTGCCAACTGCCCACTGTCAAACTGCAAACTCATCTCACCCCTTTTGTTGGAAAAAACTAATTTTGCCAGCCCTTTCAAGCTCATTTTTCATCAAAAACAAACCTGCAACACCCGTTGCGCAAGCAAATATCATCATGTCAAAAAGAGCAATTCCACTCGTTGACCTCGCCAAGTTCACCAACGGCTCCGCCGAGCAGCGCACCGAGTTCGTGGCGGAGCTGGGCCAGGCATTCCATGAAATCGGCTTCGTGGGCGTCATCAACCACGGCATTCCCAAGCAGTTGATTGACGATTTTTACGCTGCCAGCAAGGCGTTCTTTGCCCTGCCGGAAGACGTGAAGCGCCAGTACGAGATACCCGGCCTGGCTGGCCAGCGGGGCTATACCTCCTTCGGAAAAGAGCACGCCAAGCAGTCGAAAGTGGCGGACTTGAAGGAGTTCTTCCAGATTGGGCAGGAGGCGGCCCCCGGCGAGGTGCCATCCGACCACTACCCGCCCAATGTGGAAGTGGCCGAGCAGCCTGAGTTCCACAAACTGGGCCGTCAGCTGTACCAGAGCTTCGAGCAATCGGGCGGGCAGCTGCTGCGGGCCATCGGCATCCACCTCGGCATCGGGGAGGAATATTTTGAAAAGCACATCCACCTCGGCAACAGCATCCTGCGGGCGATTTTTTACCCACCCATCACGCAGGAGCCTGCCAGCGCCATCCGTGCCGAGCAGCACGAGGACATCAACCTCATCACCCTGCTGGTGGGCGCATCGGCGGGTGGCCTGCAGGTGCTCACGAAGGACAATGAATGGCTGGAAGTGGTGCCAGAACAGGACGAAATCGTCATCAACGTGGGCGATATGCTCCAGCGCCTGACGAACAACTACCTCAAGTCCACTACGCACCGGGTCGTGAACCCGCCACGGGAAGAGTGGCACAACCCCCGGCTTTCGATACCTTTCTTTTTGCACCCGAGGAGCGATATGGACTTGACCTGCCTGCCTTCCACCGTGACGGCGGAGCAGCCGCTGGCCTACGAGCCTATCACGGCTGGTGAGTACCTCAACGAGCGCTTGCGGGAGATTGGCTTGAAAAAATGAGCCAGGCCACGCTTTGATTTTTGTCAAAAACCTTGGATGCCGCAACCTTTTTATGCAAATCATTGAAAAATACTTCCCCGACCTCACC
>JALOMF010000460.1 GCA_025455635.1 Saprospiraceae bacterium
GCGTTCATCGCCTTGGTCCTTTCAACATCACGGGGACGCCCCATAGCATAGGGTCACGCCGATTCCCGTGGAGGTCGGTGAATAGAGGGCGCGTATAGGCGCAAAGCGGGGATGCCGCAACCCCATATTCCTTGCCTGTTTATTACTTGCGGGCCTTTCCACCCACGCACAGACCGTCACTTTCGATACACCGGGCACCAACACTTGGACCGTCCCCGCAGGCGTCAACCTCATTTCAGTAGAGGCATGGGGCGGTGGCGGTGGCGGCTCCAAAGGCTATTCCAACCTAAAGGGAACGGGTGGCGGTGGCGGTGGTTTCGCTTCCGGCACCTTGTCGGTGAATCCGGGCGATGTCATTACCATTACCGTCGGTAGCGGAGGCTTAGGCGCTCTTTCATCGGGACATGGCGGCGATGGCGAGAATTCCGAAGTAAGCCTGTCTTCCAATATACTGACAGCATACGGCGGCGGCGGCGGCAGGTCGTTCAACACCCCGGCTGGCACGGGAGGCTATGGCGGCACGGGCAGCTTCACGGGCGCATGGACATCCACCGCCAGTCGCTGCGGGGGGTACGGGGCCACGCTTACGTCACCAACTGCACCTTCTCCGGGCGGTGGCGCAGGCGGTGGCGCAGGCCAAAGCGCCAACGGCAAAAACGCTGGAAACACCACCAGCAATTGCTCCAATACGGGCGGTGGCCCCGCTGGCGGCAGCCCCACAGGGTTTGGCGGCGCAGGTGGCAATGGCGGTGTAGGTAATTCCAATGGTGATGCTGGCATCGCACGGGGCGGTGGCGGTGGCGGCAATGCTGGCACGGGCTTTGGCGGCAACGGCGCAAATGGCTTTGTGTCCATCTTTTATGCTGTTTCGCTGTTGCCGGTGGAACTTAAAACGTTCACAGCTTCCCCGGATGGCTGCAACACCAAACTGGCTTGGTCAACCGCCAGCGAAGCGGAATTCAGTCATTTTGAAATCGAACGCAGCCTAGATGGGCAGTCGTTTGCCCATTTGGGCAATGTTTTGGGAGCAAATAATCCCACAGGGTCTTCCTATTTGTTCACCGATGAAACCATTAATGCAAGCGTCTATTATCGCCTAAAAATGATGGACATAGATGGTAATTTTGAGTATTCAAAAATCTTAGAATTCACCAATGATTGCAGTAGTAAATCCATTTTTTTGTTCCCTAATCCAGTGCAATATGGCCAAGTATTTTCGATAAAAATAGCAGGTTATAAAAGCAATGAAAATGGCGTGATTAAAGGCGAACTAATAGCGCCAACTGGCATGATTGCAAAGGTTTTTGAACTCAATGAAGGATATAATCAATTATCCTTGGCTGGGCTTCCACCTGCAAGTTATTTTTTAAAGGTTACTGGCGATGCCGAGGATTTTAAATATCAAAGGTTGATTATTTTGGAATAAATACATTCAAGGAAATATAGGTTTGATATAACTTGAAGATTCGTCCAACCTACTTTCCTGGCGAGTAACGCCGCCTCGCTCGCTTTTCCACGTCCTCCCGATAAAACGCCACATCCTTGAACTGCGCATCCACGTACCGCTGTGCCTGGTCGTAGAAATGCGGGGACTCCGGGTCGCCGCTCTCGCCGCCCGCCAGCAGGCTCTTGGCCTTCACTTTTTTACCGAATTCCACCACCGCCACGAAGCTGTTGCCGGAAGTGCCGTAGATGCGCTTCGAGCCGTTGTACTGCCTTGCCCCGAAACTGGCCAATGCGCCCCATTTGCCGGAGGCCATGCCACAGGGCAGGCTGGGTTTCGAGTCATCAAACGGCTGCTCGATGTCCCCGGTCAGGCGCTGGAAGCGGTTGATTTCGCCCCAAGGCACGTCCCAGCGGCCAAAGTCGGCTTTTAGCAGTGCAACGGCTTCCTTGAAAATGGCCAAGCGCTCCGAAGCTGGCGAGCCTGTGCCAAAATAATTGATGCGGCTCATGCCGCTAAAATCTTCCGGGTCTTCGCCTTTTTGGTCGTAAAGGTTGGCGTAGTAATGCGCCAGCGACATCGGCACGGACTCCTTGCTTACCCGAAAATCCCATCTGCGCAGCACTTCTATCGCTGGCGCAATGGCCGGGTCTTTTTGCGGAGCAATATCATACACCGACACGAGGCCCGGAATCAGTTGCTCAAAGCCCGGCAGCACAGGGTCGTAGGCAGTCTCAATCAATTTATCGAGGGTAAAATCACGGCGCTCCTTGAGCAGCCGCACGGCATGCACGCCCCGGAAATTCTCATCTGGGAGCCGCATGTAAACGGGGTACTCCGCTGGTTTTGGGCTGTTCTCCCCAGCGCAGGTGAAGGGCGTCGAATTGCAGTTTTGCAGCCAGCCGTTGGGTGGGTTTGCGACCACAATGCAGTCGTCCACCTCGTGCAGGCCCTGCCAATCGGTGGCGGGGTTCGAGCCGTCCACGGGCTGCGTGTAGTCGAATTGCTCACTGCGCTTCGGGACGAAATTGCCGTGGTAGAAGGCGATATTCCCCTCCGCATCGGCAAAGACGGTGCTGTTCGAGGAGTTCGTTCGCATCTCCATCATCTTTCTGAACGCTGCGTGGTTCTTCAATTTGGTGCGGGTAAATGATTGCGTGAGCGCCTCCACGGGCTTCCACATCATGGCCGTAGCCACCCATTTTTCGCCGATTTTGTGGGTAATCGGGCCGTGGTGGGTGCGGTAGATGGGGAACTTCCGCTGCTTCATCTCCTTGCCGTCCCAGTATTTCAGGGTGGTTTGCTTCGCAATGACGGGGCGTTTCTCCGAGCCGTATTTGTAGAAAAACTGGCCGTTTTCCTCAGTCACGGACTCCACGAACTCGTCCATCACATCGGTGTAGGACGAGGTGTGCATCCAGCCCGTTTTTTCGTTAAAACCTTGATAGACAAAGAATTGCCCCCAAGTGACAGCGCCATAAACGTTCAATCCTTCCTCGCTAACGACATGGATTTCCGGTCGGAAATAAAACGAGGTATGCGGGTTGATGAGCAGCATGGCATTGCCGGAGGCCGTCATTTTGCCCGACAGGGCGAAGCCGTTGGAGCCACGGGGTTCGTCGTCAGGTAACACGGACTGCCAGTCCGTGCTTTCGTCGCTTCCCATGCTTGTAAGTTCTTCATTCTGCATGGGCAGGGACTGGCAGTCCGTGTTACGGGACGGCACGGACTGGCAGTCCATGTTACGGGACGGCACGGACTGGCAGTCCGTGTTACTGCCCAAACCTTCTTTGTCTTCGTAAAACGCCTTAACCCCCTCCGTCGAAATGGACTCAATGTCCCCGCCGATGCTGCCCTCGAAGAAGTACATCGGGAACCACGGCTCGAAGTGGGTGAGCAGCTTTGGCTTCACTTCGGGGTGCGTGTGGAGGTAGTAGTTCACGCCGTCGGCGAAGGCGACACAGAGCTTTTTCAGCCAATCGGGGGCGCTCTCGTAATGGGCTTTCGCCTCGTCCTCGGTCATGAAGAGGCGGGCACGGAGGTCGCTGTACAGTTCCTTTTCGCCCTCCACCTCGGCCAGTCGGCCAATGGCCCAGGCATAGTTGCGCTCCACCCGTGGGAAATCGTCCTCGCACTGTGCGTAGAGCATTCCGAACACGGCGTCGGCGTCGGTTTTTCCATAAATATGCGGGATGCCGAAATCGTCCCGGAAGATGGTGACACGGTCGGCTTGGGCTTGCCAGCGGGCTGGGTCGGTAATGGGTTTGGGGGTCTTGCAGGCTGTGAAAACCAGTACGGCGAGGACAATAAGGGCTTGCTTCATGTTGATTTTGCTATGAAACAGCCAAGTTAATTGCTTCAAGGGATTTATCGAGGATTCACTGGCTGTGCTTAGATTTTTTAACCAAATTCACCTTCAACAGCATTAATAGGAAATCACAACCGAGCCATCCCAATGGGTTGAATAAGCCAAACAATAATGCTATTTTTGTTAAAATTTTCAAGCCATGATTAGAGACGTCGCAACAGCAGAACAGGTGATG
>JALOMF010000461.1 GCA_025455635.1 Saprospiraceae bacterium
GTACGGAACGATGAAATTTTTTACCAATCCAAGCCCGGAACTGCTGACGATGAACATCACTGGCGAAAAATCGGACGTCTATTTCTTTGACCCAAAGCCGAACTACTACGGCTACACGCTCACGGCCCATTACGGCAGCATCACTGTGCCCAACGACCTGAAATTCAATTATTTGCAAAACACCAGCGAGCTGAAAAAAGCCATTTTTTCTTCCAAAATCGGCAAGTCGAATATCTCCATCAAAATCAGTTTTGGGGATATTGTGATTCGGAATCCGTGATGTTTGGCAAGGGGTTGCGGGTTAATAAAATAGCGCTGTTAGAGCTTCAAGCTCTAACAGCGCTATTTTATTAACCCGCAAACCTCCGCAATTCGAGTTTTTCCCTACTTTTCGCCCTCACTAAACGAGAAGCCAAGACCAATGCCGCTGTTAATCATCCTTTTTGGAATCATAGCCCTGTTAATCCTGATATTGGGGTTCAGGATGAATGCGTTCTTGGCGCTCATCATCGTGTCGCTGGGGGTAGGGGTGAGCATGGGATTGACGCCCGTTGACACCATTGCATCCATTCAAAAAGGCGTGGGCAGTACGCTCGGCACCTTGGCGCTCATCATGGGCCTCGGTGCCATGCTCGGCGGGCTGATTGCCGAAAGCGGGGCAGCGCAGGTCATTTCGAGGCGGCTCACCAATTTCTTTGGCCTGAAAAACATCACTTGGGCGATGGTGCTCACGGGCTTCATCGTCGGCATTCCGATGTTTTACAATGTGGCATTCCTGATGGTGTTGCCCATCATTTTCGCCATGGCGAAGGAGACGAAGGAGCCGATTCTCTACATCGCATTGCCCATCATTGCCTCGCTGTCCGTCACCCACGGTTTTTTGCCGCCGCACCCTGCACCCACCGCCATTGTTGAGTTTTATGGGGCAAACATGCAATTGACGCTGCTTTACGGCCTTGCCTTGGCCGTGCCGACCGTCATATTGGCGGGCGTTGTTTTTGGTAAAACCATGCGGGGCATCCACACCGAGGTCAACGAAAAACTGTTCCGAACTTCGGAACTTACACCTGCCCAACTTCCATCGTTTGGCAGCTCGGTTTTCGTGGCGCTGACGCCCGTGATACTGATGGCCATCGGGGCGCTGGGCATGCTTTTTTTACCCAAAGAAAACACCCTGAACCAAGTGCTGCAGTTCCTCGGCGACCCCGTGATTTCGTTGCTGGTGGCCGTGTTTGCCGCTGTTTTCACTTTGGGTAAAAAATCGGGCAGGAACTTTGGCCAAATCATGGACGGGGTGGGGGAGCACGTCAAGCCCATCGCCATGATTTTGCTGATACTGGCAGGCGGCGGCGCCTTCAAGCAGGTGCTCGTGGACAGTGGCACCAGCGATTACATCGTCAACCTGATGAAAGGCGTGAGCCTTTCGCCGCTCATCATGGCTTGGACGGTGGCCGCAGTGCTTCGTATCGCCCTCGGCTCTGCCACGGTGGCGGCCATGACGGCGGCGGGCATCATGCAGCCGCTCGTTGCCACTGGAACAGTCAGCCCGGAACTGCTCGTACTGGCCACGGGTGCTGGCTCGCTCACCTGCTCGCAAGTGAACGACACGGGCTTTTGGCTTTTCAAAGAATATTTCAACTTGACCATCGGGCAGACCCTCCGCTCATGGACCGTGATGGAAACCATCGTCTCCGTCGTTGGCCTGGCTGGCTGCCTCTTGCTGGATATTTTCATCTAGCTCCCAGACCCCCAATTTCCTAATTTCTTAATTTCCCAATTTCAAAGCATGACAATCGGACTTATCGGCCTCGGCAAAATGGGTTTCCCGCTCGCCCAGAACATGATGCGGAACAAATTCACCGTCGTAGCCTTCGACCTAGACGACGCCAACCGCAAGCGCTCCGCCGACATGGGCATCGTGACCACGAGCAGCATACAGGCCGTGGCCATGCACCTGCCCTCGCCCCGCATCGTTTGGAGCATGGTGCCAGCGGGCGCTGCCACCGAGTCGGTGCTGGCGCAATTGCCCGACCTGCTTTCGCCCGGCGACATCGTGATTGACGGCGGCAACTCCAACTACAAGGACACCCTGCGCCACTACGAAATGTTCCGGGAGCGGGGCATCCGCTTCCTCGACTGCGGCACCAGCGGCGGCACCAGCGGCGCGCTGAACGGCGCTTGCACGATGATTGGCGGCGACCGGGACGCCTACGAGGTGTGCAAGCCACTTTTCGACGCCATTTCCATCGAAGACGGCAGCCTGTATGTGGGTGCTGCGGGCAGCGGGCATTTCACAAAAATGGTACACAACGGCATCGAATATGGCATGATGCAGGCCATCGCCGAAGGGTTCGAGGTGCTGAACAAAAGCCCCTTTGACGTGGATTTTGAGGCTGTCGCCAAGGTGTGGAACCACGGCTCGGTGGTGCGCTCCTGGCTGATGGAGCTGACGCAAAACGCATTTTCAAAAGACCCCAAGCTCTCGGCCATCAAGGGCATCATGCACTCCAGCGGTGAGGGCAAATGGACCATTGAGACAGCGCTCGACCTTGGGGTGCCGACGCCCGTGATTGCACTGTCGCTACTGATGCGGTTCCGGTCGCAGGAGGAGGACACCTTTGCTGGGAAGGTGGTTGCGGCGCTCCGCAACGAGTTCGGTGGTCACGCCGTGGAGAAGGCGTAGTCGGGAAATTCATTGGGTTTCGGGGAAATGAATTTCCCCACTACTTTTTAGTGAAAATAAATTAATGCGGAAATTACTCCTTTTTATATTGCTTGCATGCTCAAACTTGCTTTCGGCACAGCAGTCCAAACCGTTTGTACTGGGTGAAATATTGACCCTAAACTCCACGGCGCTCAACGAGCAGCGCACACTCAATATCTACCTGCCAGCTGGCTACAACGACGACGATACGACCCGTTACCCCGTGATTTATTTGCTCGATGGCTCTGCCGACGAAGACTTTATCCACGTGGCGGGCTTGGTGCAGTTCTGCAATTTTTCGTGGATTAACATCCTGCCGCCCAGCATCGTGGTAGGCATCGCCAATGTGGATAGAAAGCGGGATTTTACCTTCCCGACCAGTATCGAGCAGGACAAAAAGGACTTCCCGACGACGGGCGGCTCTGCCAAATTCATCGAGTTCTTGGGGAAGGAACTGCAGCCGCTCATCAACAAACAATACCGCACCAGCCCGAAGCGAAGCATCATCGGCCAATCGCTGGGTGGGCTGTTGGCCACGGAGGTATTGTTCAAACAGCCGCAACTTTTCGACGATTATATCATCATTAGCCCTAGCCTCTGGTGGGACAAGGAGTCGCTGTTGGCGCAGTTTCCCAAGTCGTTTCCCCAAAAAACAAAAGTGCATGTGAGTGTAGGCAATGAGGGGAAGGTTATGGAACGGGACGCAAAAAACCTCTATAAAAAACTGAAAGCAGCGGGTGTGACAACTGGCTACAACTGCTTGGGCAAAGAAGACCATGCTTCGATTATGCACAAGGCGCTGTCCGAGGCGTTCAAGTGGTTTTGATTGAAATGTTATTTTTGCAAAATGATAATTTAAAACTCGATGATATGAATCGTAAGGCCATTGCCCTTTTTGCTTTTATTTTCTTCGTAAAAATTACGGCAGCAACCGCCCAGCCAGACCGCTGGCAGCAGCGGGCCGAGTACCAGATGGACATTGACATGGACGTTGCGAAGCACCAGTTCAAGGGCAAGCAGCGCCTCAAGTATTTCAACAACTCGCCCGACGAACTCGACCGGGTGTTTTACCACCTTTATTTCAACGCCTTTCAGCCCGGCAGCAACATGGACGTGCGCAGCCTCAACCTGCCCGACCCCGACAAGCGGGTGGGCGACCGCATCAGCAAGCTGAAACCGGAAGAGTACGGCTGGCACAAAATCACCTCGCTGAAAATGGATGGGAAGGAGTGCAAATGGGAGGTGAACGAGACAATTTTGGAAGTGGAATTGCCGAAG
>JALOMF010000029.1 GCA_025455635.1 Saprospiraceae bacterium
CACCTGCACCGTGCCGCTTGAAGGAGCTACTTCGCTGGCTTCTTCGTCGCTGCGAGCCGCCAAGGCGTTGCCACCTGTGGCGTCTGGTACGAGGTTGCAGCCGATGGCCCATTCGAGGGCTGCATCGAAGAGCTTGATGCCGTTTGCAGTGAGCAAGGTCGGCGTCGTTTCATCCAAGAAGATGGACACCCGACGGGCTGGCGCTAGGAAGCCGCCGTGCATGGCAGCGCCTTGTGCATAGCCGAAAACGGCAAAGCGGGATGCCTGTCCAGCTACCCTGGCAGCTTTGATGGAAGCACTGGTGGTCGTCCAGCCCCAGCGCATGATTTGGCTGATGGTGTAAACCTGCACCGTGCCGTTCAAGCCAGCCGACAGCGGGTGGTTGGCATCGTTGATGGTCATGCTGTGGCTGCTGCCGCTCTGGTCGTAGTCGGTGCCAGCGACAGTTCCCGTCATCCTCAAATCGTCGAGGATGTAGCTCTCCCAAGTCACGACGGGCACGGTGACGTTGGTGAACTTCGTGCCAATGTCGGTAGAGTTGACCGTGGAGCTGATGACCACGAGGCCCCTGCCATTGGCATCGGCAGCGGTAGCGCTAGTAGCGGTTTTCACTGTCACGTTGAGGCCGAGGGTCTCCATGCGGTTCTTCGCCCAGTTGTCGCCTGAGTTGAGCCAAGTATTGCCCACCACGAAGAGCACGTTCGGGTTGCAGACGCTGCCGCCGCCCGTGGAGGAGGCGCAGAACTCGTCAACGACGATGCAGCCACCAGCGTCTTTCCAGAAATAGAATTCCACGTATTTGGCGTTGATGGGCGCTACCGCTTGAACGAGGTAGAGGCTCCAATCGGTGGCCGTGATGCTACGGGAAATGTCTTCGCCGATTTTGTTCCAGTTGACATCGTAGAAGGCGATTCCAGCACCTGCCCAAGCGATGGTACCAGAGACTCTCGCCCTCAACTGAAGGCTGTAGGTAGCGCCCGGTACAGCATTCACTTTGTTGCCAGCACCGCCAGCCGCCGTGCACACTTGCGCTGCCTTTGTGCCAGCGAAAACATTGGAAGTGGTGATGGTCGCATCGTCAATCCATTCCCAACTGGTCAGGTTGTTCTCGAAGCCGGGGTTCTCGCTGCCGAGAATGTTGTTGGAGCAGGCAGGGAAGCCCGTGCTGCTGGTCATGCAGAACTCGTCGGCGAAGAGGCAGCCGTTGGTGTTCTTCCAAGCCCAGCTTTCCACGTAAGCAGCGCCGTAAGGTGCCGTGGCCGAAACCGTGTGCAGCGCAAAGCTGGTCGCATTCACAGGCACGGAAGGCACGGCAAGTTCCACCCAGTTGGCATCGTAGAAGCGCAGGCCGACAGAAGCCGTGGTCGTACCTGATTTTCTAGCATAAACCTTCAAGGTGTAAACCGAGCCGGGCAATGCTGGCAGCAATTGCGAAATGCCACCCGCACCCGTGCAGATTTGGAGCGACCTCGTGCCCGCATAAGGTGACGAAGTAGTCGTTCCCGCATTTTGCATCCAAGTCCAGCCGCTGGTGCCGCTCTCGAAGCCATTGTTCACGAGCAGGTTGCCGGGGCAATTGCTGCATGCGTTCACCGTTACGTTGATGCTTCTCGTACCTGTGCAGCCGTTGGCATCCGTCATGGTGACAGTGTAAGTTCCAGCTTGCGCACTGGTGATGCTGTTGGAAATATGGGCGTCGCCACCTGCGTTGCCGCTGGCGGTGAAGCCGTTCGGGCCAGACCAGTTGTAGCTAGCCAATCCGTTCGGGTTCACCGACAAAAACAGCCTATCGCCCGTGCAGGCCGTCACCGTGCAGTTGTTCTGTATCACCCAGCCAGCGTCATTGATGTTGCTTTCGCAAACACCGACAATTGGAGAACAGGGAGGTGCAAGCACGGTCACCGTAGAGGTGCAGGTCGAGGAAAGCCCAAGCGAGTTTGTCACAGTCAAAGTAACCGTATAAGTGCCCGGCTGGCTAAAGCTGGTCGGCGATACATTGAGGCTGGTGATAGTGGCACCGCAACCAGGGCCAGAGCCATTGTTCACTTGCTGGCCAGTGATTTGTACCGATTGGCCTACGGCCACCAATTGCAGGTTGATATTTTTGCAAATGGCGGTTGGCGTTTGCGTAAATGTGTTGATGGTAAAATTCTGGCTTCTTGTGCAGCTGCCCAGTCCAATGGCAATCGTGTGATTTCCACCAGTAATACCAGTGTAATTGGTCCTGTTCACCGTCCATGGCCCCCCGTCGAGTCGGCTGGAATAGCCAGCTGGCAAATTGGTAAGGTTCAAGCTGCCAGTAGGCGTGGTGCAAGTAGCCTGCGTCAGCGTAAAGACAGGGTCTGGCGTAATCACGGCAGGAGACAGCCTTGCAACAGGTATGGCTACTATCGAGGTCGTTCCGGGAGTTACCCAGTAAATACCCCAGCCGTCGCCGCCGACGCCTTCCTTCGTCAAAAGCTCAACATAGTAATCTTGACCAGCCGTGAGGGCTATGGTTGCCGATTTCTGGCTTGCAAATTTGGTGAACTCGGTGATGTTCGTCCAGCTCGGAACGTTGGCAATCATCACCCGGCCAGCAGCGGAGGCGTTGTTGCTCAGGAAAAGTTGTGTCTGGTCGTCACCTGTTACGTAAAAGGTATAATTGCCCGTTTGGCTTGGCGTAATGACACCCATTACCCTTGAACCGTAATTGTCGGCAGTGTTCCATGTAGAAACGGAGCCGGCAAGAATAGTCGTGTTCGACGGGTTGTTCGGGAAGTTGGCATTGTTGGTCAAGTCGGTGATGTTTACGCCAGGTATGCCATTCCAAACGCTGACAGCGAGACCCGAACCTGCCGCCCCTTTGCAATAGTTAATCACAGGTGCAGCTGTGGTGAAGCTGGTCACGGTCGAGGCACAGCCAGTGGCGCTGCCCGCCGCATTTTTTGGCACCACGTACCAGAAATAGGCCGTACCAGCAGCGAGGTTGGTGGCCGTGGTGGAAGTACCAGCCACGTTCACGGCGAGGGCCGCAGTCGGTGGGTTGGTCGTACCGAGATAAACATCGTAGCTGGCTGCGTTGGCAGCACTGTTCCAGCTCAATGTTACGGACGCCGTGCTCACGCCAGTGGTGGCGTTGATGGGCGCTGCGTTGGTGGTGCAGGTAGGGCCAGTCACCACGTTCACGTTGAAGCTGCAATTGGCACCGTTACCCTTGAGGTCAAGGGCGGAGTAAACAACCGTCGTCGTGCCCACTGGGAAGGTAGCGCCCGGCAGGTAGGAAGACGTGAAAGAAGACAAGCCGCAGTTGTCGGTAGCGGTTGGGGCCGTCCAAGTAGCGGTTGCGTTTCCGCCAACAGCGGCCACGGTGATATTGGCAGGGCAGCCCGTGATGACGGGTGCCACGTTGTCCACAGCGCAGCTGTTGTTGACCGTTACGGTGAAGTTGCAAGTGCTTTTGTTGCCTTTTTTATCAGAAAACTGGTAAGAAACGCCCGTAACGCCCAGCGGGAAGGTAGCGCCCGGAACATGGGTTGCGTTCACCGTCACAGGTGCGCAAGCATCGGCGGCCGTCGGGGCCGTCCAAGTGGCGGTGGCCGAAGTGCCCGTGGTGAGCAAGCTGATGTTCGCTGGGCAACCGCTGATGACAGGGGCCGTCACGTCGCCGGGGCATGGGTCAGCACCCACCGTGATGGTGAAGCTGCAAGTCGCCGTGTTCTCGGCAGCATCGCCAGCCGTGTAGGTCACGGTCGTGGTGCCAACTGGGAAGACTGCGCCCGGCACATGCGAGGCGTTCAGCACGGTCACGCCGCAGTTGTCGCCAGCACCCGGAGCGTTCCAGATGGCCACGGCGCCGTTGATGGCGGTGTTGGTTGGCAAAAAGATGTTTGCTGGGCAACCGCTGACGATTGGTTTTTGCGTGTCGTTTACACAGGGGTCGGTCGTGGTCACAGTCACCGTGAAGCTGCAAGTATTGCTGTTGTTGCTGCCATCCCTGGCCGTGTAGGTGACGGTGGTCGTGCCCACTGGGAAGCCTTGGCCTGGCACGTGGGTGCTGGTCAGGTTGATGGGCTTGCAGTTGTCAACGGGCGTCGGCACGGTCCAAGTGGCTGGCGTGAGCTGGCCGAGGCGCTGGATGGTCTGGTTGGTTGGGCAGCCCGTGAAGGTCGGCCCGGCGGTGTCGCCTGTGCAGTTGCTGCCCGGAGGCGTCTGGCGCACGTCAATGCGGAACTGGCACTGGTTCTGGTTATTGTAAATATCCGTGAACGTGTAGGTAACGCCCGTGATGCCCACGGGGAAGCTGCTGCCCGGCGTGTGGGTCGTGGTGGTGGTCACCGCAGAGCAGTTGTCGGTGGCCGTTGGGGCCGTCCAAGTGGCCGTCGTGGTGGTGTTCGGCGTGAAAATGGTCTGGTCCTTTGGGCAACCGCTGAATTGCGGAGCCAACAAGTCAACAGGCGTAACCTGTGCCACGCAGGTGAGCGAGTCGCCGAGGCGGGTGCGCACCACCAAGTTCAGGTTTTGCACGGTCGGGATGTTTGCGCAAGTAAACACCGGGCGGTCCACGCCATTGGCCAAGTAGATGATGTTTGCGCAGCTATCGAAGTTTGCGAAGGAAACAAGCGAACCTGCATAAACCTTGATATTGCCGTTGATGTCGGCGCCATAGGTGCCGTTTTGGCAAACAGCAGGCGCAGCCGAAGTGGCCGCCGTGTGGATATAGCCGCCTTGGTTGTTCAGGGCATTGCCGGAGGTAGTGCCTTTTTGGAACAAAATACCGTGCAGCTCAAAATTGCCGCCCGTGTTGTTCACGCTGCCCGTGTTGCGCACCGAGGAACATTCGTCCACGAAGGTTTTGTCGGTGTTCACGAGCGTGCCAGCGTTGAGCAGATTGCCCGCTTGCAGAAGGAAAAGCTCGTTGTTGGTCAGTGTTGCGCCAGCGATGTTTGTGAAATCGCCGGGGTTACTCAGGAAGGCATTGTTGGTGAAACTGCCCTCGTTGCGGGTGCGCACGACGTTGCGGAAGGTGCCGTTGTTCACCAGTACGCCCGTCGTCTTGTTGTTGAAATCCTGCACCACGTTCACCGTGCCGCCCACGGCGTTGGTGAAATTGGCGTTGTTCGACCAAACAGAGCCGCCGTTCACGTTGACGGTGCCGCTGTTGGTGAACGTGCCGTCGTTGCTCACGACGTCGTTGGTGCTCAGGGTGTTGCTGTTCGTAAACGTGGAATTGTTGTCAATCAGTGAGCCGCCGAAGCTCAACAGCGTGCCGCTGTTGACGAAGCTGCCGTTGTTGGTGATGTTGCCAAAACTGTTGATGGCGTTTTGGTTGGTAAACGTGCCAGCGTTCAGGATTTGCGAGCCGAAGCCCATCCCAAGCGTTCCCGCAGGGCGGTTGAAGAAATTGGCACCCGTGCGGTTGTCAATCTGGTTGTTGTTGTTGAAGGTGCCGAAGTTGTTCACCTCGCCCTTGTTGATGAAGGTCTGGCCGTTGGTCAGCGTGCCGTTGATTTGCACGATGCCGCTGTTGTCGAGTGTGCCAGCGTTGGTGAGCTGCGCACCTGCGCTGACGGTCAGCACGGATGCCGTGGCCACGTTCAAGGTCACGTTGTTGTTGAACGTGCCCGTCACCGTCATGATGCCGGAAGCGTTCACGGCGCCGTTGTTGGTGAAGCTGCCGTTCACTTGCAGCAGGCCCGTGGCAGTGGTGATGTTCAGCGTAGCGCCGAAGTTGTTGGTGAAAGTGCTGCTGGCGTTGATGGTCAACGACTTGGTGGTCAGCGTTTGGTTGTTGTCGAAAGTGCCACCAGACTGGAGTGTGCCGTTGGTGGCGTCAATGGTGCCGTTGTTGGTGATGGCACCTTGGTTGACCAGTGTCGTTTGGAGGGTGAAGCTGCCACCGTTGGTGAAATTGGCCCCGGTGCCGTTGGTGAAGCCCGCTGTGCCAGCGAAGCTCAGGGTGCCGAAGTTTTGCAGCGTTCCGTTGTTGGTCAGGCTGCTTGCGGTGGCGATGCTCAAGGTGCCGGAATTGGCGATGGAGCCACCAGCGGCAATGGTCACTGCGGCAGAAGCCGAGATATTGCCGAAGGCCGTCACGCCAAAGTTCACGTTGAGCGGGCTTCCCACCACCACGGTGACGCCGCCTCCCACGAGGGCGTCATTGCCAGCGGCAGGGAGGCCGTTGTTCCAGTTCGCAGCAGTGAACCAGTCGCCGTTGTCGGGGCCGATGTACTGCGTCTGGGCTTGCAGGTTGACTGCACTGATCAAGAGCAGGCAAAAGCAGGTCAGGTAATACTGAATGCGCATTGTGTTTGTTTTTGATTAAAAAATGTAAGTATCAAGCGATGCCACAAAGCGCCCGCTTCGCTGGGGTGCAAAGGGGATTCGTAGCGAATTATTTCAAAAAGATGCGATGAAGACCTGTGTGAGACCTGCTTGTGGAGTGAGCAAAAACCATTGACGCAGCACGTTCGTGCGCTGAGTTTTTAGTTTAACAGGAGACCAGAAAATGAGATTGCCGACGGTGTTGTGGAAGGAGAAAAAATACTTGTGTTCTAATTTATCGGCACGAGTGAGGCTGCAAATTTAAGCACAGAACGGCTCGTGTTTCTTGTTTTTTCAAAAATAAAAATATTCGCAATGTTTTAACAGCATGAAAATCAATTGATTGGAAGGAATGACTGGCAATTCCAAACTTAACAATTCTCGATTTTCGCATCTAGTGGTATCTTAACCCCACCGCCGAGATTTACTTTTACCTTTGTGGAAAGAAGTAGGCCGTTGAAATTAGTTCAGATTTCGGCTTTAACATAAGCCATTCAATTTCAATGCGTTGCACCTCGTAAATCGTAAATCCCTTCATGTCCCGAACGCCCGCCCTTAGCTTCATCTTCATCACGCTGCTGCTCGACGTCATCGGTTTTGGCCTTGTCATACCCGTCGTGCCGGGCCTGCTCGAAGAAATGACCGGGGGCGACCTCTCCACTGCAGCCCGTTGGGGCGGGGCGTTGATGTTCGTCTATGCGGTCATGCAGTTCCTGTTTTCGCCCATCATCGGCGGCCTCAGCGACCAGTATGGGCGTCGGCCCGTCATCCTCGCCGCATTGTTCGCCTTCGGCGTTGACTTCATCATCACGGGGCTTGCGCCAAACATCTGGTGGTTCTTCGTCGGGCGGGTACTGGCGGGCATCACGGGGGCTTCGTTCAGCTCTGCCACCGCCTACATCGCCGACGTGAGCACCCCAGAGAAACGGGCGCAAAACTTCGGCCTCATCGGGGCTGCTTTTGGCGTCGGCTTCATCATCGGGCCGCTCATCGGGGGCGTGGTATCGGCGCACTACGGGCTACGGGCGCCGTTCTTCGTGGCGGCTGGCCTCGTCTTCCTCAACTGGCTGTACGGTTATTTCATCCTTCCCGAATCGCTGGCCCCTGAAAACCGCCGCCCCTTCAGCTGGAAGCGGGCCAACCCCATCGGCTCCTTGGTCAACCTGCGCCGCTACCCGGTCGTGCTCAGCCTCGCCGGGGCGCTCATGGCCATCTACGTGGCCGGCCACGCCAACCAAAGCACTTGGACCTACATCACCATGAAAAAATTCGGCTGGGGACCCGACTGGGTGGGCTACTCGCTGGCCTTCGTCGGCCTGATGACGGGCATCGTGCAGGGCGGCCTCACCCGTGTGCTCATTCCAAAATTCGGCTCCCACAATTCGGTCTATATCGGGCTGGCGCTCTACACGGTAGGCTTCGTGTTCTTTGCTTTCGCAACGAAAGGCTGGATGATGTTCGCCTTCATGGTGCCCTTTGCGCTCGGCGGCCTGTGCGGGCCAGCGCTCCAAGGGATTATCTCCAACCAAGTTCCCGACAACGAGCAAGGCGAACTGCAAGGCTCCCTGACCAGCCTCATCGCCGTCACTTCCATCATAGGCCCGCTGCTCATGACCTGGCTTTTTTCCTACTTTACCGGCGCTGATGCGCCCGTGCAATTCCCCGGTGCGCCGTTCCTGATGGGGGCGTTGCTGTGCTTGGTGAGCTTGTTGCTGGCCTATCGTACGCTCCGCAAATATGGGCGCAGGGGCGAGGTCTAAATTGGAACATATTTCAAAACGATACGGTACGCCAAGTTTAGGGCATGGTTGATAATGGTTTATAACAGTTGATAACGGTTGATAATCCCTGTTTGCCGTTCGGCAAGAACCTCAACAACCAATACCAACTGTTATAAACAGTTATCAACCGTTATAAACCGTTATAAACCGTTACAAACCACGACCAAAGGCGGCATGGCCCATAAAAAAGACATGATTAGAGCGCCCGGCTCCGACCATGTCCTTTTTTTTTTGCAAAAAATCGCCCTAGCGCTTTCCGCTGCCACCTTTGTTGGGGCCGCCACGGCGATTCCCATCGAAGCGCTTTTTGGGCTTCGAATCGTCACGGTCGCTTTTAATCACAAAACCCTTTTTGCCCGCGTTCGGCTCCTTGAAGATGGAAGACCATTTTGGCTTGTCATCAGCGTCCTGCCTTTCAGCTTGGACCGGGTTTGCGGGCTTTTGCGGGCGCTGCTCCGAACGGTTGGGCTGCTCGCTCCGCTGCTGCTGACGTGGCTGGCCCTCCTGTACTGGACGGTTTTCGCCATTGCCACGGTTACGCTCGCCGCCCCTGCCTCGTCCGCCACGTCCGCCACGGTTACGTGACCTCGAACGGTCGCCATCGCCAGTCTGGCCAACTTCCGATTCATTGCGGCCCTCGCCTTGCGCAGCTGGTTGTCGCTGGGGCAACGGCTCGTACTTGGGCTTTTCCATTTGCGGGCGTTCACGGCGTGGCTCGCCCCGCTGGGCTTCGTTCCTGCCAGATTGGCCGTTGCCGCCACCACGTTGCTGGTTGCGGGGCTGGTTCCTTGGCTGGCGAGGTGGACGCTCGTCGTCGGGGCGCTCGTCTTTTGGTGCGCTGCCGAGCGGGTACGGGTGCTCGTTCACGACGGGTATTTTTTTATTGATCAACTTCTCTATGTCCCGCAGGTAAGCCTTCTCCTCTTGGTCACAAAACGAAAAAGCGATGCCACTCGCCCCTGCCCTACCCGTCCGACCGATGCGGTGGACGTAGGTTTCGGGGATATTCGGGATGTCGAAATTGACCACGTGCGAAAGCTCCTCCAGGTCAATGCCACGGGCTGCGATGTCCGTAGCTACCAGCACCTTTATTTCCCCCGTCTTGAAGTTCTGGAGGGCTGCCTGCCGGGCAGTCTGCGACTTGTTGCCGTGGATGGCCATGGCGTGGATGCCTGCCTTCGTGAGGTCTTGCGCCACCCGGTTTGCGCCGTGTTTTGTCCTAGTGAAAACCAGCACCGACTTGATGTCCTGCGTTTCGAGCAGGTGCAGCAGCAGGTGCTTCTTGCGGTTCTTGTCCACAAAATAAATGCTCTGGTCAATCAGTTCCGCCGTGCTGCTCACGGGCGTCACGGCCACCTTCACGGGGTCGGTCAGGATGTCGTGGGCCAGCTTCGCAATTTCTGGCGGCATGGTGGCCGAGAAGAACAGCGTTTGGCGCACCGAGGGCAATGCCTTGATGACCCTGCGCACGTCGTGGATGAAGCCCATGTCGAGCATCCGGTCCGCCTCGTCCAGCACGAAGATTTCGAGCTGGTCGAGCTTGACGAAGCCTTGGTTCATCAGGTCGAGCAACCGGCCCGGTGTGGCGATGAGGATGTCCACGCCCCGGCGCATGGCGTCTTCCTGGGGCTTCTGGCCTACCCCGCCGAACACCACGAAATTGCGCAGCTTCAAATGGCGGCCATAAGCCGTGAAGCTCTCGCCAATCTGGATGGCCAGCTCACGGGTCGGCGTCAAAATCAGGGTCTTGATGTGGTTGCTGCCCGTGCCGTTCGGGTACTTAGCGCTCATGCGCTGGAGAATCGGGATGGCAAATGCCGCCGTTTTTCCGGTGCCAGTCTGTGCGCATGCGAGCAGGTCACGCCCCTCGATGGAGTGCGGGATGCTCTGCTGCTGGATGGGGGTCGGTGTATCGTAACCTTCTTCCTGCAAGGAGCGCAGGATGGGTTCGATAAGGTTTAAATCTGTGAATTTCATTGATTGGTAAAAATTGTTGGATTGTTGGATTGTTGGAATTGCTGGGTTGTTGCGGAGCGCCGAAAACAAGCCTAACAATTTGACAATCAAACAATTGTAAAAACCTGCCAGACAATGCGTCACCGGGCATTCCCGGCTTAGTCCGTGCAGGAGGAGGGGGATTGAGAAATTGGGAAATTAAGAAATTGGGGCATCCCCAATTTTCTAATTTCTCAATTTCCTAATTTCCTCTCACAATGCCTGCTGCAAATCAGCAAGCAAATCGTCCACGTCCTCAACGCCGATGCTCAGACGGATGAGCGAGTCGGTGAGGCCGACCTTCAGCCGCTCTTCCCGTGGGATGGAGGCGTGGGTCATGGTCGAGGGGTGCCCGATGAGGGATTCCACGCCGCCGAGCGATTCGGCCAGCGTGAAGAGTTTGGTTTGGGTCAAAATCTGGTTGGCGTGTTCCAGGGTATCTTCTTTGAGGTCAAACGAGACCATTGCCCCGAAGTGGCGCATTTGCTTTTTGGCCAGTTCGTGGCCGGGATGGTCGGCAAATCCGGGGTAATAAACCTTGTTGATTTTTGGGTTGCCGAGCAAGGAGTGGGCGATTTTCTCGGCGTTCTCGCAGGCCCGCTGTACCCGCAGGTGCAGGGTTTTGATGCCCCGCAGCACGAGGAAGCAGTCCATCGGGCCGGGCACGGCGCCGCTGGCATTTTGGATGAAATGCAGTTGCTTCGCAAGCTCGGCGTCCTTGGCCACCACTGCCCCAAGCACGGTGTCGGAGTGGCCGCCGAGGTACTTCGTGGCGGAGTGGATGACCATATCAGCACCGAGGTCGAGCGGGTTCTGGAGGTAGGGCGATGCGAAGGTGTTGTCCACCGCCGTGAGGATGCCCCGCCGTTTTGCGATGGCGCAAATGGCCTCGATGTCCACGATGTTGAGCATCGGGTTCGTGGGCGTTTCAATCCAAATCAGCTTGGTTTTCGGCGTCAAATATTGCTCGAACTGGGCGGCGTCGTACATGGGCACGAAGTGTCCCTTGAGGCCAAAACGCTCGTAAATCTTGGTGATGAGGCGGTAAGAGCCGCCGTAGAGGTCGTTGGTGGCCACCACTTCGTCGCCGGCACTGAGCAGCTTGAGGATGGCGTCCATAGCGGCTAGGCCGCTGCCAAAACAGATGCCGTCAGCGCCGTTTTCGAGCGCAGCGAGGTTGGCCTCCAGCGCATGGCGGGTAGGGTTCTGCGTGCGGGCGTATTCGTAGCCTTGGTGGTCGCCGGGAGCGGCTTGGGCGTAGGTGGAGGTTTGGTAAATGGGCGTCATCACTGCCCCCGTGCTGGGGTCTGGCTCGATGCCAGCATGGATGGTCTTGGTTGCGAATTTCATGTATTATCGGTTGACGGTTGAAGGTGTACGGTTGACGGCCACCAGCTTCCGACTTTGTTGTTTATTTTCAAAAATTAAAACTCATTTTGAAGCAATCAAAACGATTTCGTTTTCTTTCATGCCGTGGTAGGCGTCTTCTTGAAAACGCCTGATTTCGACCGAAAAGCCTGCATTGCGAAGCCGCCCTGCCAAGCCGTCGGCGGCGTAAACCCGCACGTGGTCGGCCTGCCCGAAGTGCCTGAGCCTATCCTCGGGCGAAGTGATGCTGGCGTCCTCGTAAATGTCGCCGTCCTTGAACGGCGTCTGCACGATGGCCTTGCCACCCGGCTTCAGCACCCGGCACAGCTCGGCCATTGCTTGGCGGTCGGCGGGCACGTGCTCCAGCACGTGGTAGCAGACCACGAGGTCGAAGCTGGCGTCCGGCTCGGCAATGGCCGTGATGTCGTGCGATTTTTCGGCCTCGAACTCGCCTACGAAATCGCTGCTGAGGTAGCGGATGCCCTTTTGCGACCGCATTTTCCTGGCAAGGCAACGGCTCGGCGAAAAGTCGAGCACGCTGCCCTTGAGCAGTTTTTCTTCTTGCAGCAAATGCCAGAGCCGACGGTTGCGTGGAAGGCTTCCGCAGGCGGGGCAGAGCAGTTCACCGTTGGCGAGTGGGAGGAAGCCGGAGAGCTTGCTGCCGCAAATATTGCAGGCGAAAGCATCGCCCTTGTACCGCATTGCGAGGAATTTGCGAAGGAAAAGCTCGTTTTTGAGGAGCAGTTGCTTCGGCAAACAGCGCTTTGCCAGCTTTTTGATGGCCTCGTACATGATGAAAAAAGTGCCGCTGTCGAAAATCAGCCCGCAAAGCTACGAAAATCCACCAAAGGAAAAGGGCAACCGGACTAGATGCCCTGATTGCCCTTCCCTCTCTGAAAGCTTAATCTTTCGGTTCCTGATTAGTTCACAGAATCTGCCAATTCTTTGCCAGCCTTGAACTTCACAGAAGCCTTAGCGGCGATGGTGATAGTTTGGCCAGTCTGTGGGTTGCGGCCCTGACGAGCTTCACGCTTAGACACAGAAAAAGTACCGAAACCGATGATAGTAACTTTGTCGCCCTTGTTGAGTGACTCGCCTACAGCTTCGAATACGGTGTTAACGGCAGAAGTGGCTTGTGCTTTGGTTAGGCCAGCGCTTTCTGCAACCTTGTTGATCAAATCTCCTTTGTTCATCTTAAATGGTTTAAAAATTTACAGTTTTAAAAAAAGAGGCGCAAAAATATACAAGCATCCATATCTACAAACGTTTTGAGCATAAAAATGCCTTATTTTATTGGGCTTTCTGAAGAATACTCGCTTTTGACACGGATATTGCCCAACTTTGCACCTGTTTTTTAGATTAAAATTTGCGATTGAATGAAAAAATCAAGCCTTTCGTTTGCCCTTGCCCTTGCAGCTTGCCTAGCGCTTTCGCTGCTCAACACCTCCTGCAACCGTGGCACTGGCTGCCCCATGAATGAGTCGGTGCATGTGCAGCCCGACAAAAAGGGCAATTACAAAAAATCGAAATCCAAGTCGGGACTTTTCCCGAAAAGCGTCTATAAACGAGGTAAATAACGCATCCGACCCGGCAGGTGTTTCAGCAAATACTGGATTTCGCCTTGTTTTACTGGATTTTTTTGCAAAACGGGCTGTCCAAAGTAGTTGAACTGGGTTGAATTGGTCGGGGGGTTGCCCAATTTAACCAATCCAACCAATTTAACCAGTTCACCCAATTCAACTGCACCAACGCCGCCTCGCCCGCTTCACCGCTTGGTCATTGCCTCCGAAAGCCCGTCCCCAATCAGGTTCAGCACGGTGACTGCCACGAAAATGGCGCCCCCCGGAAACACGGCCAGCCACCACGCCGATGCCTGCGCCCTGGCCCCGGCAAGCAGGCTCCCCCACGTCACACCCCTAGCGCCGATGCCCAAAAAGGACAGCGAAGACTCCATCAATATCGCCGAGGCCACCCCGAAAGCTACCACAACCAGCACGGGCCGTATGGCATTCGGCAGGGCGTGGCGCAGCAGGATACGCCACTCGCCGTAGCCCATCGCACGGGCAGCCTCCACGTAGCCTAGCCCACGCACTTTCAGCAGCTCCGCCCGCAGGAAGCGGGTCACGCCCGTCCAGCGCAGCAGCCCGATGATGGCCATCACGTAGAAAATCGAGCTTTTCTCCAGCATCGCCACCATCGCCAGCAGGAGCAGCAGGCCGGGCACGGCATTCATCACCTCCACCGCCCGCATGATGACGAGGTCGAGCGGGAGCGGGAAGCGGCGGGGCTTCGCCCATTTTTTGATGAAAAAATTGAGGCCGTTGGCCAAAAGGAAAATCGCTGCCGCAATGCCAAGGCTCGTCAGCAGTGCCAAGCCCAAGCCGCCGTTCTTGGCCGCCTCCGAAAGCACAAAGCCCCTCGCCGAAAAACCGTAGAACCAAGCCAGGAACAGTGCCATGAGGTTCAGCACGATGCCCGTCCAACTGGCCCGCATCCGGTCATCGCCGAAGAAGCCCGCCAGCGAGCCGAGCAGGATGCCCAGCAGCGTGGCGATGCCCATCGAGATGATGCCCACCAGCAACGCCACCCTCGTACCAGCGACCATGCCAGCGGCCACGTCACGCCCCAGTTGGTCGGTGCCAAGCCAGTGCCGCCAGCGCAGCGACTTCACCGATTGGCTCCCAAATGGGCTTCGGAAGCCCGTGTTCTTCAAATCCAAGGTGGTGGCGGAATAGGGTATGGGCGGGAAAATGGCGGCTTCGTAGGCGTGCTCGTCCCAGCTTTTTTGCAAAAAAACGGTGTCCCATTTCGAAAGGCCCAAGTCCACGGCGTACTGCTTGCACACGGGGAAGTAC